>JBJHCD010000032.1:0-9616 GCA_050485845.1 Pirellulaceae bacterium
CCGACGGCGGTGAGCCGCGTCAACCGCCGCGCCACCGCGATCGGGGCGATCACGATCGAGGGGGCGACGTCCGGCGACCTGTACGTCCGCGTCGGCGGCAACGACCACGACTGGGAACCCGCCACCTCCAACTACTCGGATTACCGCGAGTACGCCTGGGGTGACGGCTGGAAGGTGTGGGTGCGACTGCCCGACAACCCCGAAGCCCAGCAGGCGCCTCGCAAGGACGCGTTTCCTCTACCTGAGTACCAGAGGCCGCAAGACATCGACGTGCCGGACTCCTGGCTCGAACTCGACTAAACCTTCCACGTATCCTTGTCGGGTTGCCATATCCGTAGGATATGGCTCTCCCGGATCAACGTTCATTGCGGCCTCTGCTCCTAGTTTTGGCCAGATTGCTTGTAGCGCTGTGACCAAGACTCGACAACGGTCAGGATGCGCTAAATCCGAAGACACCCTTCGGTTTCCAATGCTCTCGAGTTTCATTCGGTCTGGATCACCCAGTAGAGTGGTATCTGCCGAGGAGAGGCCGTGTGCCCAGGGATCCCCTCGCTGTCGCGTTCATGGCACCCGCCAAGCGGGGGGTCGCGTTGAATCTGAAGACACCCTTCGGCTTCTGATGCTCTCGAGCTACGTCCAGTATGGTCCACCCATCGGAGTGGTCCCTACCGCGGAGAGACCGTGTACCCAAGAAATCCCTCTCTGGTGTGCTCTGGTTTCCGTCAATCGGGGATCCGCGTTAAATCCGAAGACACCCTTCGGTTTCCCATGCCCTCGAGCTTCATTCGGCCAGGGCCGCCCATCGGAGTGGTTTCTGGCGAGGAGGGGCCGTTTTTTCAGGGAGTCCCTCGCTGGAGAGTTCGGGATACCGTTTAGAGGGGGGGCGTTGGATTCGAAGACACCCTTTGGTTTCCGGTTCTCGACGCGGATTCCGATTCTCCCAGGGCGAGCGAGAGTGGTGGCATCAGAGTGGCGGGAAAAAAAAGAAAGTGGTGTCAGAATCGAAACCGAGCCGTGAGTATCTTGTTGGAAACTCAATTCGCCCTTTGTCACGCCCTTCGCCTCGATTGACTTGCCGAGAACTCGGTTGCTCATTTCCAGGTGAAAAATACGAGCGGGTGGCCGATTGGGGGGGGGCCGAGTGACCGAGCGACCCGGAGGTAGACGACCAGGAGGAGGGCACCGGCCATGGTAACGCAATCGACGACTAGCCAGGATGACCCGATTCCAGAAATCGCGGACGCGTCGCAACATGCGCCGGAGTTGTCATCAGGGATGTCAGGACTCGGCACGACCAGCAGCATGGCGGCCGGGAGACCGCGACGCCGGGATCCTTGGCTGCCGGCCCTGCTGGGAATCCAGTTGGTCTTGCTGATCGTGTCGGCGCTCTGGGACGCTCCGACACGGGACGAGGCGAACCATCTCAGCGCGGGACTGCATATGTGGCATACGGGCCGATTCAATGTCAATTTGGGAAATCCTCCCTTGGTCGACATCGTGGCCGCCGCTCCCACGGCGATCCTGGATCCCCAGTTTCGTCTCTCGGCCTCCGGAGGTTATGTCGAGACGCGATCGCTGACCGATCCGCCCGAGCGTTACTTGCGAGCGCTTCGCCGAGCTCGGCTGGCCTGTATTCCGATCTGCTTGATAGGTGGCTTGGCCTGCTACGGTTGGGCTTATGAACTCAGCGGCCGGCTGGCGGGACGAGTGGCCCTGACGTTGTGGTGTTTCTGTCCCAACGTGCTGGGGTATGGCCATATCGTAACGGGTGATCTCCCCTGCACGGCGTTGGGAATTCTGGCCGCTTATGCCGTCTGGCAGTGGCTGATGGAAGAACGCTCGTCCGGCGCGATCGTCGCGGGCGTGGCGGTCGGAATGGCGCTACTGGCCAAGATGGTCTGGCTGGTCTGGTTCGGACTTTTGCCACTCATGTGGCTCGTCTGGATCGTCGGCAGACGGCAGGGCTGGGTCAAACTGGCCGGGAGCGGCGGACAGCTATTGCTGCTGATGACGGTCGCTGTTGTCTTCGTCAATCTTGGCTATGCCTTTGAAGAGACTTTTCGCCCCTTCCCGCAAGCTCAACCTGGCCGAAGTCCGGACAGGGAACTGCGGGCCCCGGAGTACCTGGCGGAAATCCCGATTCCCCTACCGGCCAACTATTTGCGAGGTTTCCGCGACGCCCATACCGTGATGGTATCCGGCACCACGTCGTTTTTGCGAGGCGAATGGCGCGACCGAGGTTGGTGGTATTACTATCTCTATGGGATGGCCGTCAAGGTTCCACTCGGCACTCTGGCCTTGATCGGAATGGCCCTCTGGATGTTTCCTCGGACCGGAATGACCTGGCGTGACACGCTGTTGGTGTTGCTACCGGCGGCCGTGCTGACCTACTCGATCAGTTCCTTGGATGGGATGAGCCATCATTTTCGCTACTTTCTGCCGGTGTTTCCGTTCGTGTTCGTGTGGGTGGCCACCACCAGTGGTTGGATTCATCAGAACGTGCGGCTGGGCAAGTGGGTCGTCGCCGGCTGCCTGGGGGCGACCGTGATCAGCACACTGACCCAATTTCCGCACACCTTGTCGTACTACAACGAACTGGCCGGAGGACCGTCGCGAGGGCATCGACACCTGGTCGACAGCTCGCTGGATTGGGGCCAGGACCTCTACCGGTTGAAACGATGGTTGGAGCAAAATCCCGACGTCACTCAGCCGTGGTTCGCATACTTCGGCAGCCTCGCGCCGCAACTGGTCGATGTCGAGTACACGTTCCCTCCCCCCGCCCCGACTGTGACAGGGACGAGGACTCGCGAGCTGACGGAGTCCTGGCAGCCGGACAGCGGATGGTACGCCCTGAGCGCCAACTTGGTCTGTGGTAAGCCTTCCACCGCCGTGAACTCCGAAGGGAATGTCACCTGGTGTCCTCAGGACCAGTTTGCTTTCTTTCAATTGCTCGAGCCGGCGACGGTACTCGGCCGGTCCATCTGGGTTTATTACCTTCCAGTGGAAGAGGCAGCCGACCTGAGTCGGCGATTCGGCTGGGGATCGGAGGAGTCCCAGTGAAGCTGTTGCCCCGGCCAGTTGCCTTTGCACAAGTTCCTCCTATCCCGATAGGGATTTCAGGCATTAGCCGGCGGTCGCCGTGAGGCGCACCGCCGGTTGCCGACCGAATTCTCATTCGGACCCCGGTAGGGGGCCCAGAATGCGTCGGGTTGAAAGCTCGCCATGTATCGGACGCCTCTGGATAACGCGAGTTCGGCGGCGCGGGCCTCAGGCAGCTCGGATCAAACCCGCGGACTCAGCCCTCAACCCTGGTTGGGTTGTCGGCCGTCGGCGGGTTTCGGGTGTCGCTCGGCGGGCGAGCGAAGACGATGATCGCTGCGAAGCTGACGTGCGTCCCAACCGTTGACGCCACACCACCTGACGCTTATCGTGAAGGTGTTTCCGCGTTGCTTTTTCGCTGACCGTGGATTGTGGGGTTGACCATGCCGACTTTTCAAGAAGTGCTTTCCGCTGCCCGAACGCTGAATACGACGGAGCGAATACTTCTCGCCAATTCCCTATGGGAGGATATCCCGCCCGCGGATTGGCCGTTGCCTGATGCGGAATGGATTGCCGAAGCCCAGCGGCGGTCTGCGGAGTATGACGAAGGACGAATGTCGGCGGCTACTTGGCCGGAAGTACAAGCCCGGGCTCGACGGAGGGCCGGGCTCGATGGATAAACTGCTCGTCGCCGAGGCTGCCGAGGAAGAGTACACGGATTCCCTGAGGTGGTACGCCGAACGAAGCGTTGGGGCTGCTAGAAGGGTTCGAAGCCACGTTTGAGCAGGCATTGGAATCAATTGCCGCTTACCCGGAGCGTTATCCCTTGTGCGACGATCGTCACAGGTTCTTTGTGCTCAAGCGGTATCCATTCCAAATCATCTATCGCAAGACACCTGAGGATCGATGGCTCGTCGTCGCGGTGGCTCACACCAGGCGCCGCCCAGGTTACTGGGGCAACCGATAGGTCGGGAAATCTTCGCATTCTCTTATCCCTTCGGAATGGGACCTGCCATGCCAGCGTCCACCGCCGATTGTTGTCGACCTACGTTCCGCCTTTCGGGAAAGCCAGCAACGCCACGCCCTCTGCGACCCCTATCGGGGTCAGGATCAAAACGGTGCTGCCAACCGGCGGTGCGCCTATCGGCGACCGCCGGCTAATCTCTAGGACCCCTACCGGAGTCAGGAACAAACTCGGGGATTTAACTGGCATTTACGGCACAGTACGACCGCCAGTAACCCCCCACCCGATTTCCATAAGTCCACGCCATTCGGCACGGGGCCTGACGGAGGCCAAAGCAATATTGAAGCCCCGGAAGGACGCCAGCGACTCACATCGCCACATCTTCAACTGGCCAGGGAAGCCTGGGGGCAAAAATCTTTGGATTATTCCGCGTTCCGCGTCAGATTACACGCTGACTCGTGAGATAACCTTTGGGAGGAGCCACCTGGGCGGAGAGCGAGCTGCTTCCAAAGAGCGCGGCGTCGAGACCGAGTCCCATTTCGATCTTGCAGCCGGCCTTGGACGCTGTTATCCCCCGAAGGACGTCCAGCTGGAAGCAACTTCCCGAGTCATGGTGGCACGACAGGGCGATTGCACCTTAACTCATTGACCAAACACGACTTTTGTCAGGTACTCATCGTCCCATCCGGCCATGAGACGCTTATTCTTGATCCCGACTTTTCCGGTTGTCTCACGTTTTAGGAGGCTCAGTGCAGTCCGGCGGAGCGAGCTGAAATTCGTGTCGGCGTGCCCCATTCGAATACGTGATTGATCCTCGCCAAACGTTACGTCCAGCTGCCAGTGAAGGTTATTCTCAATTCCCCAATGCTGCCGCACAGCCTCCGCAAACTTGCGGCCGGAACAAAAGCGACTGAGTATGTAGTGGCGAACATCGGTCACATGCTTTCCGTTGCGTATCGTATTGTTGATCGAAATGCCGATCGCCTTGAGACCCTTCCATCGGTCTTTATCGGGAAGGTCGTCAGGCACTTTACAAATGAAATACATGCGGTCTTCCACGCGGCCATGGGCAGCCTCGAGCGTCGCGTAACGCCGCACAGTTGACCGAGCAAAATCATCCTCCAATTGATCCAGAAAAAAGTCACGGATCCCGTTTTCCAATGTCGGCTGATTTCCCTTAACGGCCAAGCAGTAATCCGCTTCGGCATCGACGATCTGTTGGGCAATCTCTGTTTGGCATCCCATTGCATCAATCGTCACCAAACACCCTTTAATCTCCAGCATTTCCAGCAGTTTCGGTATGGCCGTGATCTCGTTGCTCTTGGCGTCCACCACCGTTTGACCGAGGCTAACGTGATTGGCCGTTGCCCATGCACTTACCATGTGAATGGCGGCTTTGGAACTTGCCTTATCGTAACTTCGGCGCAACGTCTTCCCATCAATTGCAACCACCTGTCCGTCCGTGATATCTTGCAAGGAGGTAATCCAACCCAGCAAGGCCTTCTCGAACTCCATCGGCTTGATCGACGCGAGGACCGCATTGAAACGATCGTGCGAAGGCACGCCTTCCGACATGTCCAAGAACTTGGCGAACCAATCGTGCTTCTTTCCACAAAATCTGGCGATGGCCACGAAGTCGTCCGCGCCCGCAATCACGGCGCAGATGGCCATGAATAGAATGTTCTGAAGTGGATAAGTCACCTTCCCATTACGGGGGTCGTTCACGCCGTCAAGAGTGCTCAGCAGGTCGGAGGGTGTCATGGCATTCAATGGAAATAAAGGGCGAGTACTTCGCTCGGCGCCGAGATCCATTCCCGAGCATCCCAAGTGAAGATTTTCCAATTATGTCAGCTTACCCAGAATCGCGCAATCGCCCTGCCCCACGGACATCGCTTCCCGGCTCTTGACCGAGCCGGGCGGAAAATCGAAGTTATTTATTCACGGAAGTGCGGAAAGTGAGCTTAAAGCCGACAGAGGACCGCTGTCAAGCGCCCTTCCGCCGTGCGAAAATCACAATCAACACCGTACCCACGATCGTGCCCATAAACACGACAGCAAATAGAACAGTCCAGCCACGATGTGAATTCTGAGTGTCAATCGTGTCTGGAATTGAGTTCCGCCGAATCATTTTGGATCCGTCCCAAATTGCCGACCCATTTTGGACGACTTGAATGTGCGTGCCCGCCGGAATATCCATTCCCGCTAGTGTGAATGCTACGTGGTCTACGTCCTGATTAAACACTGCGTCGCGGATTATGAGGACTTCCTCCACTAGCAAGGCGTCTCCGTGTGAACGCCTCCACGTAACCTTTGAGGGAAACCACACTCCATTGCGTTGGACCACCTCCGAACTAACAGCGTCCAACAGCCGTTCGTGCTGAAACTGCGATGCACGCTCAATGCGGATTACACTATATCCCCGCTCAGTATCGACCCAAACTCGCAATGTCGATTCATCGTCAAACACATAGTCAATGCGATAGGCATTTGCGTTGGTATCAAAGGCTACCGTGCTCGGCCGATCCAGAAAGCGACCGACCTGAGTGTCCTCGCTGTGGCTATACAAATGACCCACGGAAGCCGATACCATCCCAAGAACAAGTGGATGAAAGAGCCCTGGAAAGTTTCCGTCGTGGTGCAAAACACTACCCATTTTTACCAGGAAACTGCCAGTTGTATTAGAGTCCGACAAGTGGGAGATAAAATCATCACCCGACAGCACTGACTTGTGCACATACTCACCACCCTGGTGATAATCACATCTTAATTTGTTTTCATCGAAAGCAAAAACCCACCAACTCTCTCTTTCCGTGATCGCATCTCCCTCAAACTGCCTTGTTTTGGCGTCAACCCGTAATTCTCCACGTTTGATCCCGCGTCGAGCATCCAACGCACCGTTTTGTAATTGCTCCGCCGTTGGTGCAGTGAGAGTTAACACAAGAGCGGAAATAACAGCCATGAGTACATGCATAATGTTGGTCACCTTCCCTTGCAATCTGCGATTTGGGAAAACGTGTAGCAGATCAGCAAACTAATCTCGCAAAATGAGCACTTTTCGGCCTCGCAAAGTGCTTTTAGGGCCTACATCGCCTTCAGGGGCCCTTACATGTTATGTTAAGAGGGCTTGCCGCAAGAGTCTGAGAGCGACGTGTGCAATCAGATTGTCAAACTTTCAAGATGCAATTACGTGGGGTGCCCGCAAGGTAAATGATCTACATAGGCATCGGTGTAATTAAGTAGGCATATGGTTGACGTAGCTTTGCATTGTGCGTCTTCGGGGATTGTCGAGTCCCAGATACACGCCTTCAATGTATAGCACAGGTCCATCGCGTGTCCCCCAACCATTTCGCAGTGTTGGTTATCTCCTCCTCCCGAAACACAGGTTTTCGGCCGTTCCGGGTACCTGCCCGTCACGCTACAGCTCTCGACCAGAGCGCAGCCAAGCTTGCCCCTGCCCTCGCAAGGCTCAGCGGATATACACAGTGGCGGATTGGGGTCCAATTGTTGTTTATTGCATTGTGGCCCCTGGGCGTCTGCCAGCAACGGCAGCAAGCAGGCAAGGCAAACCAAAGGTCCAAATGAAGTCACCCGTTGAAACATGGCTCTAACCTTTGAAAAAGAAACTACGGAACTACGTTTGCGTCGAGATAGTGGACGGGTTCGCTGACTGAATTTGTGCGAATCACGATTCTGGGCACATCTCCTGGAACACGCCTCTTAGTCCAGCGCATAGGAGTGAATCGGATCCAAAGCGTGCAAATGTGTGCTTGGCAATCGACTGCTTCAACTGAGAACGCAACATTCGTTGCGTAGGTGCTTTCGATGAAAAAATCAGAACGCTCTGAAAGTAGACGTACCGACCGAATACTCGAAACGCCATCTCGAAACGTTAAGACAGAGGGCTCAACGGTAAACTCGGGAACGATGTTAGAACGAATTGCAAGCGTTAATTGAGATATGGGTGCATCGGAATTCAAGTGTCGATACAGTACTCGCACTTTCCTGAGCAGCGTTCCTCTGTATCCAGCGGTGTCTATGCGAATTCGCAAGTTAGTTTCTTCGCCGCTTTCGAGAGTTCGCGTGAAACCATCAACGCTGCTGCAACGGCAGTCGGTAATCACGTCAACAATCTTGAGTGGACGACCACTTTGGTTGCGAAGGTGAAACTCCGTCTCGAGCGAAACGCCTTGTTTCATTGTGCCAAGATCTATAACCGGGTGGTCGACTAGCAAATACGGATGTCGTGGGTAACAACCGACGCTTACGATCGCCACAATTGCAAGGCAGGTCATACCGATTAGGACTATTGTCGGCAGCCTGATAAGCATGTGTTCACCTCGCGTAATGTTGGAAGAGGTTGGCCGACCGGACGGGGAAGTGTGGCTTGCAATGTGGGGGCTGAGGGTGCCCTGTCGCTCATCGTCATGAACCTCGCCTATAGTAATCTCACGCGTTTCCGCTCCATCTGACACGGAAACGCGAAAAAAGTTCGAAGTGGACCTACCGCAACCCCCTTCATCCGACGCAGAGTGCGGAGATATCGGCCCAAAGCCGAGAGGTATTCGAGCTTCGAATCGACTTTTGCACGGCGAGATGTGGCCGATTCAGGTCAAACCGCTATCCGTTATCCGTTATTCTGGGGCCGCGTAGAAAACCCACAGCGGATCGGTCGGAATTCCCCGCAACTGGGTGGCTTCGTGGAGTACGGCCACGGTGCGCTGCCGGTAGGTGACGTGGACCTCGTGACTGGATGCGGGAACGGCGGCAAATCGCCAATGAGTCAGATCGGCCGAACTCGCGGTCAGGTCGAGCCACGTCTCGTCGCCGTCCGCCATGGCCTCCACAAAAAGAATTGCCTCCGGGTTCCAGTGATGGTTGAGGGCAAACATCGCCCCGTGCAAGTAGGGCGTGCTGTACGTGTGGATCGGCTCCGGCTGCACGGTCAGCGGGATCGTGCCGAGACGAAAAACCTCCCAACCGGAAAAATTCCGAGCGATCTCCAGCATCTGCTCGGCACGGACCTCGCGATACGGGGAAGGTCTCGGCTCGCCGTCCAAGCGGTGAAAGGCCAGGCCAGGCCGATTGGGAGTCCAGACCTCGTTCCCCACTTCGGCGGAAATCGGCCGCGTGGTGGTCGAAATCAACGCGTGTCCCCACGCCCGGTTACTCCCCACCTCGCGCCACATCTCGAGCATCGCCCAGGGGCGTCCCGAACCTCCCCAAATCCAGAGGGCTCCCTCCTCTTGACGCGTTCCATCCACGCCACGCTCGGGATCAAACGTGCGCATGATCGGATGCCGTACCAGTTCCGGCTGGATGATCGTGTTCGAGTCGCTCCAAACTCGCAGGGTGACCCGCTCGGCCAAGGATTGCATCTCCTTCACGGCCGCCCATTGGTCGTCAAGCGACACGGCGGGAAGGTGGGTGGGCAGAGCCGGCGTGGGTGAAGGATCATCCCAGAAGAGCGCCGACAGGGTGCCGACGCCCATCAGCAGCAGGAGAGCTCCAGCCAAGGCGGACTGGAAGTCGAAACGCCCCCCCATGATTCCACGGCTCCGGCGGGGTGGAGCAATCTGCAGCGGGTTTTGGGCGTGGGCCAGCCACCCCTTGAGC
>JBJHCD010000032.1:9626-15419 GCA_050485845.1 Pirellulaceae bacterium
GACTTCCGCCGCCGTCTGGAATCGGTCCGCCGGGTCCTTGGCATGCAAGCGGCCAATGATCTCGACCAACCAGCCCGGAATCTCCGGCGCGATCTCTCTAATTGGCGTTGGCACGTCGTCGGAGATTCGGCGGAGAACGCCCAGCGTGGTATCAGCGCGAAAAGGAGGCCGGCCGGTACACATCGTATACATCACGCTCCCCAGGCTGAACAAATCGCCCCGGTGGTCAATCGTCCCCCCTCGCGCCTGCTCGGGCGCCATGTACTGAGGAGTTCCCGCCAGCAGACCGCTACGCGTGAGCGACGCGTCATCGGCTGTCCGAGCGAGCCCGAAGTCGGTAATGACCACCCGTTCCACCCCTTGCTCCAGCAGGATGTTCGCCGGTTTGATATCGCGGTGAATCAGCCCCTCGGCATGTGCCGCGGCCAGGCCCGAGGCAATCTGGTGGCTGATGCGGAGGATTTCGATCACGGAGAGTGGAGCCGCCTGGTCGATCCGCTGCTGGAGCGACTGCGCGGGAAAATAGGGCATCACCAGGTAGGGAATCCCACGGACTTCCGAGACGGCATGGACCGCGATCACATGCTCGTGGACCACGGCCGCCGCCGCTCGGGCTTCGCGAGCGAACCGCCGCCGAGCCAGCGGGCTGCTGGCCCAGTGCGGAGCCAGAACCTTCATGGCCACATGCCGGCCGAGAGCCCGATCGTGGGCCTTCAGAACCAGCCCCATCCCTCCGGCGCCGATGACGCCCATGATTTCGTACGGTCCCAGGCGGCCGAGCATGGCCGGATCGTCGGTCGGATCGAGGATGGCCCGCAGTGTCTCGCGAAGCGCAATATCGTCGCCGCCGCCTTGTACCTCGATCGTCTTGAGTTCATGTTCCGCGCACGTGTCCAGTGGTTGGCTACGTCCCGAGTCACCGTGAGCTGAATCGTGGCCGGAGAGGTTGGAGTTGACCGGGGGGTGCCTGCCGACCGTCGGACCGCTTGGATCGGCTCGAGGAAACCCGCGGTCGGCGTGAAGCAAGTGAGGGACCTCGGCCCATTCTTCCGGCTCGGCCGCCAGCAACTCGAGACGCTGACAGCAGCGGGGACAGGTATCCAGATGGCCCAGACACTCCCGCTCTTCCACTGCCGAGACGGTCCGCTGGAGGAACGCCCGCCACTGCATGTCACTGCGGCAATTAGCAGACTGTTCCGGATCGCGCCGGCTGAATGGTCTCGGTTGTCCGGCCGGGTCGTGGTTCATGCCTTTCTCCCCCCTCTTCTCATTGGTCATTCACGGGGCTCGCCTGCCTCAGGGTTGATCTTCCTCGGGATCTTCCCAGCGCTTCACTTCCCGTTTCAGGGCCGCCATCACTCGGCTGCGGGCGGCGTAGACCGCGCCGGTCGTCATCCCGAGGGTTTGGGCTGCATCGGGGATGGCGATGCCCTGCAGGTGTGTCATGTGGAAAGCCTGCCAGGTCGTCTCCTCGAACTCTTCGCGAACGCGTCTTTCCGCCCACTGGAATACCTCGCGTTTGTACTCGATTCCGAATTGGGTCTCCGCGACGGGGGATCGTGCCGGCTGTTCGTGGAGGAGCTCGAGAAACATCGTGTCGCCCGTGCCGCGGGTTCCCGGTCGGGTTCGGGTGAGGAAATTGACCATCAGATTCCGTGTGGTGCGGAACAGCCATCCCCGAAAGCTTCCACGACGGGGGTCCGCGTCCCAGTGTTCCATCGCTTTCAACACGGCCAAGAGAGCCTCTTGGGTCAGCTCCTGGGCATCCGCGTCCTGAAACCCTCGGAACTCGATCAACCGGCGGATGACAGGTTCATAGATGGCCATGAATTCCTGCCAGGCATCCGCGTCGGCCGCGTCGCGCAGCCTCACCAGGAGTTCTTGCCGCGTATCGGGCGTGTCGTTCATTAAACTCGCTCCTCCCTGGGACTATCTTCCGGACCGGTACCCCCTAATCTGACACGAAACGAGGCAAGATTCCACGAATTCTCGGAAAACAATTTTTTTTCGCTCGGCGTGTCAGATTGGCGGGTGGAGTGTGAGATCATGGATGAGGGAGAAATAAACGGCCTCACGAGAGCCTGGTAATTCACGGCCATGACACCACCATCATTCATTCGGAACAAGCGCGTTCTCGTCACGGGCGGTGCCGGCTTTCTCGGCCGGCACGTCTGTCGTGAGTTGCTACGGTACGAGCCCGCCGACATCTTGGTGCCACGTAGCAGGGAGCACGACCTGCGGCAGCCCGCCGTGGTGCGAAGTCTCTTGAGGAGCTACCAGCCTCAGATCGTCGTCCATTTGGCGGCCGTGGTGGGGGGAATCGGGGCCAACCGGGAGAATCCTGGGCGGTATTTCTACGAGAATGCCGTGATGGCGATTCACTTGATGGAGGAAGCGCGACAGGTCGGCGTGGAGAAATTCGTGGCGCTCGGCACGATCTGCTCGTACCCCAAATTTACGCCGGTCCCTTTTCAAGAACAGGATCTCTGGAACGGTTATCCGGAAGAGACGAATGCCCCTTACGGACTGGCCAAGAAAATGCTGCTGGTCCAAGGGCAGGCTTACCGGCAGCAATACGGTTTCCGCGCGATCACGCTGCTGCCGGTCAACCTCTACGGCCCCGGCGACAACTTTGATCCGCGCACCAGCCATGTCATACCCGCGTTGATCCGCAAAGTGGTGGAAGCAAAAAGCGAGGGGCGAAATGAAATCGAGGTTTGGGGGACGGGGGCCGCGTCGCGCGAGTTTCTCTTTGTCCGCGACGCCGCACTAGGTATCGCCCTGGCGACGGCCCAATACGATTCGCCCGAGCCCATGAATCTCGGTTCTGGCCAAGAGATTTCGATTCGAGCTTTGGTGGAGATGATTTGCGAGTTATCGCAGTTCCGAGGGGACATCCGCTGGGATCCGACCAAGCCCGATGGTCAACCGCGACGGTGTTTAGACACAAGTCGTGCTCGGGACGTGTTGGGATTCACTGCCACCACGTCTCTCCGGGACGGACTTTTGGAGACCATTGCCTGGTACGAGCAACAATCGGACTTGGCGCAGAGCACGGGGAGACCGACTGGCAACGTCGCGGAAGACGCGGAGGGGTCGAAGCGGGGAGACGCCAGCTCACCATCTTCTCACTCCCTGCCACCTGAGACCCCGTCCGCCGCGCTTTCGAAAGTCGTTCCGATACCAAACCCGTCTGACTCGAAATCGGACGCGAAATCCGGCGCGACATCTGACTCGACATCTGACGCGAGATCTGAATCGGTGTCAGAGATGTCGGGACGTAGAGCGTTAATTACCGGAATCACGGGACAGGATGGTTCGTATTTGGCCGAACTGCTGCTGGAGAAGGGGTACGAGGTTCATGGGCTGGTGCGGAGGTCAAGCACCTTCAGCACGGAGCGGATTGAGCATTTGTATCAGGATCCTCACTGTCCGGATGCGAGACTCGCTTTGCACTACGGCGATCTGACGGATGGTCAGAGTGTGACGAACTGGGTGTTGGACCTCGAGCCGGACGAGATTTACAATCTCGGGGCGCAGAGCCACGTGCGGGTTTCCTTTGATCAGCCCGTCTACACGCTTCAGGCCACGGCGGGAGGTGCGCTGAACGTACTCGAGGCGGCCAGGCAATTGAACAAGCGGAAGCGAGTCAAGGTCTATCAGGCTTCCTCGAGCGAAATGTTTGGGGACGCCTTGGAAACGCCGCAGAATGAGAAGACCCCCTTTCGACCGCAGAGTCCCTACGGCTGTGCGAAAGTGTATGCGTTTCATCAGACAGTGAACTATCGCGCGTCGTATGAACTGTATGCCGTCAATGGGATCCTGTTCAATCACGAGAGTCCTCGCCGCGGCGAGACGTTTGTGACTCGCAAGATTACTCGAGCCGCAACGCGGATCAAGCTGGGTTTGCAGGACAAACTGTTCTTGGGGAACCTTCAGGCTCAGCGTGATTGGGGCTATGCAAAGGACTTCGTCGAGGGAATGTGGCGGATGCTGCAGCAGCCCGAGCCGGACGATTACGTCTTGGCGACGGGGGAGACGCATACGGTGCAGAAGTTTGTGGATCTGGTATTTGCGCTGCTTGAGTTGAATCCAAGCGACTACATTTCGATCGATCCCCGCTATTTCCGTCCGGCCGAGGTGAACCTGCTGCTTGGCGACGCCACGAAGGCTCGCGAGAAACTCGGCTGGACCCCCACCACGACATTCGGCCAACTCGCCCAACTTATGGTCGATCACGACCTCAAGCTCGCTCGACAAGAGGCGGTCGTGCCGAGCAACCGGTGAGAGAGTCTGCGAGGGGGAAGTCGCGAGTCTGGGTTGGTCGGTTGTTATTCCGCGATCGGCACGTGATGAGAGCTTCGCTGTTCGCGGGCGCACCGCGATGTGGTGAGCCGCGGGGCCTACGGAATCTGCGGGGAGGCGCGGCAGAGATTCTTGGAATTGGTTCCTCATTCCGTGTCAGATTGAGGGCTGACCCGTGAGATAACTTGTGGGAGGAGCCACCACGGTGTGCGGTCGGCGGAGACGCGGAACGAACGATTGTTCAGGCTGCGCGATTCGGCCCACTCGGATGCCTGACACGAGTTCATGGCATTGTGCGAGCCGGTAATGTGCCGGGGCGTGGGTGCTTCACGCGTCACTTGAATTGAGGCTTGCCATGAAACGACCAAATTTCACACTTCGGAACCCAGCGAGTCGACCGGGATTTACATTGGTCGAATTGCTCGTGGTGATCGCGGTGATTGCGGTGCTGATGGGATTATTGTTGCCGGCTGTTCAATCCGTCCGTGAAGCAGCGCGGCGCCTGGCGTGCTCAAACAACATGAAGCAGCTCGGCTTGGCCTTACATGGCTACCACGACGCGTTCCGCATGCTGCCCGTCAATATGGGACCGCAATTGACGCCGCTTGAGCGGAACTCGCCCACGCTAAATGGGACGGGTTGGATCGCCAAGGTGCTGCCGCAGGTGGAGCAACAGGCGTTATACGATCGGATGCGTCCTTGTTTCGACGGCGACTTTATTGCCGGTTCGGGGCTCAGGGCTCCGGGTTGCCGCGACGTCGTGCAGACCCAGCTGAGCGTTCTCCAGTGTCCCTCGGAGGGCTCCGTCCGCCGGCTGTCCGACACACAATACCAATGGGAGGGTATCGAGGTGGCACTGACGAGTTATAAGGGGGTGATGGGAGATACTCAGCTTGGCGGACAGAGCAGCCGACACGTCGGCAGACTGCCCGACTGCCACGCGGTGGTCGGCTGCCCGGGGCTATTCTTTCGCAATACGTTCCGGGACCCGCAACGTTTTCGAAATGTCCTGGATGGCTTGAGCAACACGTTTCTGCTGGGCGAGGACGTGCCGGAGCACAATGATCACTCGGCCGCCTATTACTCGAACACCGACTACTCGAGCTGCCATGCGCCACTGAACTATTTCCCCAGGCCGCCCCAGCCGAAGGTCTGGTATGACGTCATGGGGTTCCGGAGCCGGCATCCGGGAGGTGCCCACTTTGTCATGGTGGATGGAGCGGTCCGATTTGTATCCGAAACCATTGAACACGATTTGTACCGGAGTCTTTCGACCAAGGCGGGTGGCGAGGTGGTGACGCTTGATTTCTAGAACGGATCGGTTCGTGGTCGGTATCCACTTCTCACATCGGAAGGCGGTGTAACATGGCGCCCGGAACGGCTTGCCTGTGGTGCCAGTCAAGACAATGGGACCGGGCATACGCCCATGTCCGGGATCGGTTGAGGTTCGTGGCGGGAGCCTGGTCGTACCACCGCTGCGTGTCATGT
>JBJHCD010000033.1:0-2713 GCA_050485845.1 Pirellulaceae bacterium
GCCTATGAGGACCTCCATGAAATTGCCGTCGTCGTCTGGCGAGGCGAGCAGATTTTGCTGCGACAATGTCAGGACGATGAACGCTGGGCTGGTCTCTGGGACGTTCCCCGCTTTCGGCTTGAAGTTGAGCCAGACGGGAGGGTCGTCAATCAAGACAATCAGATGGTCCAGAAACAGATGGTCCAGCAGGCGCGCCGTTTGGCGGGGGTCCAGGTCGTGGCGGGAGCCAAGTTGTTCTCACTGAAACATGGCGTGACTCGCTACCGAATCACGCTCGACTGTTACCGGGCCGAATATGTAGGAGAGGCGGAGAGCCTCGGCATGAAAGAAATGGACAAGCAAACCGGCATGTCTGTCCGTCGATCGCCGGGAGAAGTCGCCTGGGTTTCGTTACCGGAATGTGGGATGTATCCCTTAAGTGTGACCGGAAGAAAACTAGTTCGATTCCTGTCCAAGGCGTAGCTCGGGAAGGGGGAGATGGGGCATTCCTTGCCACCTTTTCAATGCCGCGATTCGGCGAAAAAGTGATTGCCGCCGCCTGCAGGCTGGTCGATAATGTAACTCGGGAATCCCATGCCGAGTGGGATGGACGTTTCGTCGTCCCGGGGGGGATTGAGAAGGCAGGGTAGAGATGACTCGCTGTACTTGGGATCGCCGTAACGTGAATCGCCATAACGTGGATCGCCGAACGTTCCTGCGCTGGACGACCGCCGGAGGGATACTCGCCGGCTATCATGTCAACTCGACTTCGCCGAGCGTGCTGGCGGAGGTGTCGCCGAATGAAAGGCTGAATCTGGCCGCTGTCGGCGCTTCGGGTCGAGCGGCCGCGAACATTCAGGCCTGTGCTTCCCAGAACATCATCGCCATCGCCGATGTCGATTCGCAGATGTTGGAAAAAGGAGCCCAGCCTTACCCGCATGCTCGGAAGTATCGTGACTTTCGTGAAATGCTGGAGAAGGAAGAAGACAAAATCGATGCCGTGCTGATCGGGACACCCGACCACACGCACGCCGTCGCGGCGGCCATGGCCCTACGGATGAAAAAGCATGTCTATTGCGAAAAGCCGCTGACTCACACGGTTCAGGAAGCCCGCACGCTAACCCGGTTGGCTCGCGAGAATCAGCTGGTGACCCAAATGGGAAATCAAATCCATGCGGGTGACAACTACCGCCGTGTCGTGGAGCAGATTCAGGCGGGAACCATCGGACCGGTCAAGGAAGTTCATGTTTGGGTCAATGTGGAGTACGCCGGTGGAAAGTTTACTACCGGTTCCGCCCCTCCCGCTCATCTCGATTGGGATCTCTGGCAGGGTCCTGCGGCCGAGCGGCCCTATTCCGAAGGGATTCATCCCTTTCATTGGCGGCGGTTTTGGGACTATGGCAATGGGGGACTCGGAGACTTCGGCTGCCACTACATGGATCTTGCTCACTGGGCGCTCGATCTGAAGCACCCCGTGCGGGTGTCGGCCCGTGGTCCCGCCGTCGATCCGGTCAGCCCGCCACCCTGGCTGACTTGCCAGTACGATTACCCAGCTCGAGAAGACCTCCCACCGGTGAAGCTCACTTGGTACGACGGAAGAAATTCGGCTCAGCGAGTGGAACCTCTCGGAAACCTACGTGGCCCTGATGGGCAACCACTGCAGTGGCGGAGCGGCCAATTGTTCGTGGGCGAACAGGGGATGTTGATCTCCGACTACTCTCGTCACTTGCTCTTGCCCGTGGAAAAGTTTCAGGACCACGAACCGCCGGAACCGACCATCCCGTCATCCATCGGCCATCATGCCGAATGGTTGCAAGCCATTCGTGATCAAGGTGAAACGACCTGCAATTTCGATTACGCCGGTGCGTTGACCGAGGCCGTGTTGCTGGGAATTGCAGCCTATCGGAGCGGTGAGACAATCGAGTGGGATGCTGAGCGATTGCGAGCCACCGAAGGGGTGAAAGTCGACCCGTTTCTGCACCGCGAGTATCGAGATGGCTGGGTGCTTTGACGCAGTTTGGCTCATCATGGCTCATAGCGGCTCGTCATGGGTTGCGGCGAGCTACTTGGTCCTCGAGATGCCGCAGGACAATCGACGAGACGTCGATCTCGAGGGCTCGAGCCAATCCGCGCCAGCCAGGGGCAGCGTTCACTTCCAGAACCAGTCGCCGACCGTCTCGGGCCGGAAGCAGGTCAATACCCGCCAGCGACGCCCCGACACATTGTGCCGCTTTCCGAGCGATTTCCGACTCTTCCTCGCTCGGCTCATGAGCCTCCGTGGCCGCTCCGCGACTGACATTGGTCCGCCAGTCGTTCGAGTTGCTCCGTTTCATTCCCCAGACTTGGTTTCCCGCCACGAACAGGCGGAGGTCATGACCTGGATGATCGACAAATTCCTGGAGGTACAGCACGGCCTGTAGTTGTTCCAGCATCTTGAACGCTCGCCAAGCCAACGACTCGTCATTCAGCCGAGTGATCCCGCGACCTTCCGCTCCGAAAAGCGGTTTGAGAACGACATCGCTTCCCAACCGCCGATAGCCTTCCATCGCTTCATCCACGGTCTGGCAGACCAGCGTGCGGGGCGTGGGGAGCCCCGCTTGGTGGAGTCGGGCGAGGGCAAGATATTTGTCGACGGCCGTCTCGATCGCCTTGGCGGGGTTCACCACCACTCCCCCCGCTGCCTCCCACTGCCCGAGCAGGTCCATGCGAAACACCACCTGCTCGAGAGAACCGG
>JBJHCD010000033.1:2723-15414 GCA_050485845.1 Pirellulaceae bacterium
CACAAGGATCGCGTCATAATCGGCAAACGATTCCTCGCCGGAGCAGGCGAGGCAATCTTGCCGGCCAAAGGCGACCGTTCCCGCCAGGCGAGTGAAGGCGAGTGGAGCAATGTGATGTTTCCCCTCGGCCGCTCGGCGAAGGTCTTGCAAATACCAACTTTCCGCGGCACCGAGGACAGCAATTCGCATGGAGAGATTCACTTGGGAGGAGTTGTCAACGAAGCCAAGCTTAATGAAATTCAGGTCGCCGTAAACGGGGCCTCAGGCTCTCTTGTCCGAGACTTTCGATCGATCGCCATGAGGATGGTCGGGCGGCCCGTGCTCCCCTGCGTGCTCACCTCCGTAGTCCCCTCCTTGGATCCGGAACTTTCGAGTGGTGTCACGCTAGCCGTTTGCCGCGCACTTCACCCTCGCTTCTTGTTCTGCTAGAACACGAGAACCGAGTGGAATCCGGGAGGCTTCGGAGCGAAGCTGGAAGGATCGCTCGCCTCGGAACCTCGCTCCGAGGAACCGCCGTCGTGATCATGACTCTCGTTCCGCCCGTACGTGGCGTAGGGGGAACCGGTCGAATTTACCACCTGATGGGCAGTAGTAGCTGATCGATGCAACCGCAACTTGACTTGGGGAATTTTCACCTCACTTCCACTGATGTTCGAATCGACGGCAAGCCCGAGGTGGAGCAGTGGATGGGACCACTGCAGTTTGCGATCTGGTGTCAGAGAGCGAGTCCCTGGTGGATCGGTGACTTGCTCAATGCCGGCGATGCACGATTCGGCGAAGCGTTTTCCCAGGCATGTCAGGGAATCGTGTCGCCCGACATGCTGCAGCGGTACGAGTCGGTGGCTCGTCGAGTCCCGCCGGTCAATCGGCGTAAGGGGCTCTCTTGGTCCGCCCACGCCGCGGTCGCTCGGCTCACCTCGGACCAACAGCGGATCATTCTGGACCGGGCGGAAGAGAATGGCTGGAACAGCGAGCAGCTTCGAGTGGAAGTGCGCAAGTTTCTCAAGGACCACGCAGGTGAATGACCTCCGGTAGGGTCACCGATCAACAAACCATCAAGGCGGCAAAACGGCAATGGGGAAATCGAAACGGCGAAAACAGTCGGCCAAACGCCGCAATCAGGGGAAGGGGCGAGCCACGTCGAGCGGCAGACGGTCCGGAGCAACGCGACAACCAGCTTCGTCGACTCGAGAAGACCTTGGGGCCGAGTCGCTCACGGTCATGTGGATGCTGACCGCGGTTGCGACTCTGGCCGCCCAGTTGGTCGCCTTGACCGCCCAGGCCATTCAGTTTCTCTTCGCCCCGGAGGACGCCCCGGCCGTGGCGAGGATCCTGCCCAACTGGTTCCTGTTTTGTGCGGCGGTGACCGGCATGGTCTGTCTCGGCGTAACCCCTATTGTCTATCTCATACGGAGACGCCCTCCCCCCACGGCGATCACCGTGGCGACCATCATCATCTGTCTTATCCCCTGGTTTATTCTGGCTGGCAGAATTGCCCAATAGCGGGCGGGACGAGTTACAATAGAGCCCTGGAATCGGCTTCCCGTGCCATTCGAAGGGCCCCTGCCATGTCCGTACGCCGCTCCTCGGTTGCCTCCTTCTCCTCGCATTCCCGTGGATATTCGTTTCCCTTGGGAGCGACGGTCATGCCAGAGGGCGTGAA
This sequence comes from Pirellulaceae bacterium, assembly GCA_050485845.1. Classification (GTDB taxonomy): domain Bacteria; phylum Planctomycetota; class Planctomycetia; order Pirellulales; family Pirellulaceae; genus JBJHCD01. The sequence goes on from JBJHCD010000033.1 coordinate 4,387, forward strand.
TTTCTCGGTGTTCTCTAAAAACGCCACCGCCATGGAATTGCTACTTTATGATGCCTGCGATCAGCCCAGACCCAGCCGCGTGATCCGGCTCGATCCAATCCAGAACTGCAGCTACTACTACTGGCACGTATTCGTCCCAGGACTCCGCTCCGGGCAGCTTTACGGCTACCGCGCTCATGGCCCCTACCAGCCCGATCACGGACTCTGGTTCGACGGCACCAAGGTGCTGCTCGATCCGTATGCTCGGGCGGTCATGCTGGACGAGAACTACGATCGCCAGGCGGCTCGGCAGTTCGGCGTTCCGAACGATGCCCAAGCCATGAAATCGGTAGTGCATGACCCATCTCTTTATGACTGGGAGGGGGATCAACCGCTGGAGCGGGCCGGCGGGGAGACGCTGATCTATGAAATGCATGTTCGTGGGTTCACAAAACATCCAAACTCGGGCGTTCCTCCTCAGCTGCAGGGAACGTATGCGGGGGCCATTCAGAAGATTCCCCACTTGAAAAAGTTGGGAGTCACGGCGGTCGAACTTCTTCCCATTCATCAATTCGATGAACAGACTTCGGCCGGCAATGGACACCGCGATTACTGGGGCTACAACAGCGTGAACTTCTTCTCCCCACACCGGGGATACAGTTCACAAGATGGTCCGCTGGGCCCATTGGACGAATTTCGCGACATGGTGAAGGCATTTCATCGAGCTGGAATTGAGGTGATACTCGACGTCGTCTTCAACCACACGGCGGAAGGAAACGAATTGGGTCCGACCCTCTGTTTTCGCGGTCTGGAGAATCGAGCCTACTACATTGCCCAGTCGCGATACCGAGGATTTGCCAACTACACGGGTTGCGGAAACACGCTGAATGGCAACCATTCGATCGTCCGCCGATTGATCATTGACTCGCTCCGTTACTGGGTCAAGGAAATGCATGTCGATGGATTTCGATTCGACTTGGCCAGCGTGCTCGCTCGAGATGAGTTCGGCCAGCCGCTCTTGAATCCTCCCATTCTTTGGGAGATTGAATCGGATCCTGTTCTGGCCACCACCAAGCTGATCGCCGAAGCCTGGGACGCGGCCGGTTTGTATCAGGTGGGAAACTTCATCGGTAACCGCTGGGCCGAATGGAACGGACAATTTCGCGATGACGTTCGCCGCTTTGTTCGAGGTGACGAAGGAATGGTATCCCATGTGGCTTCGGGCCTGCTGGGTAGCCCGGATCTATTCGGCACCGAAGAAAGAGATCCTCATCGGAGCATCAACTTCGTGACCTGCCATGATGGATTTACGCTCCACGACCTTGTCTCATACAACGAGAAACACAATCTGGAAAATGCCGAATCCAACCGAGATGGAACGAACCAGAATTGGAGCTGGAACTGCGGCGTGGAAGGTCCGACCCAGTCCGAACCAGTGTTGAAGTTACGCAAACGTCAGATCAAGAATTTGCTTGCCATTCTGATGTTGTCCCATGGAACACCGATGATTCTGATGGGGGACGAGTTTGCTCGGTCACAAGGAGGAAACAACAATGCCTACTGCCAAGACAATACAACCAGTTGGCTCGACTGGCGGGCCCCCCGCGAATATGAGGATGTGCACCGGTTCATGAGGCTCCTCATCGCCTATCGGCGAAGTCTGGAACTCTTTCGAGTTCCGCAGTTCTGGCAGCATGGTCCGGTCCATCATGAAGCGGTTCCCTATATCGTCTGGCATGGAGTTCAACCGGGCGAGCCGGATTGGAGTGCTTCATCCCACAGCCTGGCGTTCTGCCTCGGCTTTCCCGATGGCCGCGAGACACTATATGGGATGCTGAACGCCTATTGGGAAGATCTCGAATTCCTCTTGCCTCCGCCCCCTCCCGGTAAGAAATGGGCTCGAGTTCTCGATACGTCGCTCGCCGCGCCACGAGACATACTCGAACCACAGCAGATTGCCGAGGAAGAGAAACGTTCCGAATTGGTCTATTGTGCGAACGCCCGCTCGGTCGTACTCTTTCAGGCCGTTGGTTCGAAGTGATACGGTTCGAAGTGATACGGTTCGATTGGCGGGAACGGTATATCGGCTCGCAGGCGAGCGGGCCGGTAGCAAGCTCTCGTCCCGGGTTATTTGGAACGTTCCTCCCGCTTTTTGACTCGAGCCATTTGACTTCTGGCCGCTTCTCGCACGTTTTCCGGGACGCGAGGCATCGACAGGACAGCTTGCAGATCGACGATGGCCTGGGTGTCATCCTTCACGGAGGAGTATGCCAGCGCGCGATTGAAGAGTGCTCGAGCCTTCAGTTCGGGATCCGTTCCGGGATTGTTGATCAATCCGTCATAGATCGCGATCGCTTCCTTCGGTTTCTTGGTCTGAGCCAGGTCGATGGCTCGCAACAACGCCGACTCCTGGCGCCCTCCCTGGGAGAATATCCGGGTAAATCGCTGCCAGAGACTCATCGGTTCGGCCCTCCTTTTATCGACTCACACGATATCCCGCTCGCCAGAGAAAAGCAACGTCCCTGGCCCTGAAGCCCACTTCCCGACGGCTGGCAGGAGTGCCCTGTTTTTCCGGAGAAGATTGGCCGATTCGACGCTGGGCGTGGTTGTGGCGATCGTGTGGTTCGCGAACCACCGACGACAACCGTCGCATCGGAGTGTTATAGTGAACAGCTCGGCGCCAAGCCACCCCTGATTCGCCCTTCCTCCGACGAGAGACCGATGCTTGTCCGACACATGATGTTTCGCTCTGTATCTCCACGCCGTTTTGGATTTATCCTGTTCGCTCTCCAACTGATATTCCAACCGTATTGGGTCGTCGATTTCCATGGCGAAGCTCGCGGCAAAACACCTGGCGAGACTACGGGCGAAACACCCAGCGAAACTACCGGTGAAACTACCGGTGAAACTACCGAAACAGCTCCGGCCTGGTCGGCTCCCCCGCTCCAGCGCTCCTTGACCATTCGCGACGGGCGCACCAATCAGGAAATGCCGTGGCCCGAGTTCGTCGAATCGCTTTCGGCGGCCGATGTTGTGTTTCTCGGTGAGGATCACACCGATGAGACGACTCATCGCGTGCAACTGGCCCTCTATGAGGCCCTACTGCGGCAGCGAGACCACCAGGTTGTGCTGGCTTTGGAGATGTTTGACCGGGACGTCCAACCTCACCTGGACGCCTACCTGGCCGGCGAAATGGAGGAAGCGGAATTCCTCGAGCAATCCCGTCCTTGGGGGAACTACCGCACGGCCTATCGGCCATTGATCGAACAAGCTCGCACGATTCAGCGCCCGGTCGTGGCCGCGAACTTTCCCCGCCCCATCCTTCGGCGGATCGCCTTCGAGGGGCCGGAGATTTTGCAAGACTTGCCGGAAGAGCAGCAGCATCTGGTCCCACAAACCCTCCTCTCCAACTCGGAGGCGTATTGGCGTCGAGCGGAAAATGCGATGCGCGGGCACCGAGGCATGGTCCGCGATAGCGACCGACTCCACTCGACACAGTCCCTCTGGGACAACTCGATGGGAGAGTCATGCGCGTTGGCCTTGGACCGCTGGCCGGGTCATTTGGTGCTGCACATTAACGGTGATTTTCACTCCGCCTACTGGGATGGAGCCGTCCATCAGCTCAAGCAGCGCAAGCCCGATGCCTCCATTCAAACCGTCTCGATCGTGCCGGTCCCCAACCCGGCCGTGGCGGAAGTGCGAGGTGCTCCGACGGCCGACTTCGTGATTTTCGTGGAAGCTCGAGCCGTTGATCAAAGCGAAGGAACCTGGTCCGTCTGGACCACGAAAAAGACGGACTACCGCTTTCACTTGCCGGAACATGTCAAGGATGTGTCACCCGTTCCCCTGCTGATCGTGCTTCCCGAAGAGGGACTGACCTCGGAGGAAACGTTTGAATTCTGGCGGGAGAGATTGGGAGCTGCCGCGGCGATTGCTGTCTTGGACCCGCCTTATCAGGAGCGGCAACCCGATGAGGGCGTGGGTGGACGGTGGTTCTGGAACGATTCGTTTTCGTCCGATATCGGCGTGACCGCGACCGCCTTGGAGCGGATGTGGGGTTACCTGAGCCGTCACTATCCGATTCAGCCTCGGCGCGTGGCGGTGCTGGGGGAAGGGACGGCCGGCACGGTGGCCGTCGCCAGCACGCTGCTGTCCGATCGAATGGACTTGACCACCGTGGCCTGGAACCCTCGGCAGTATTCCCATCTGAAGGATCTTCCCCTCCCCTTGCCGGAAGACTGGGGCGATCTAACGCCCCCTCGACGGGCCATTCAGGTCACCTCCGACGCCGATCCCGGTTGGTGGGAAGAAGAGATCGCCGAATTCCAGGCCGTGGAAATCACGGCCCAACTGCGACAGCTTCCCACAAATCCCTGGCTCCACGAGGTGACTTTGGAGAACCTGATGCGGGAAGCCTTGCAATTGGAACCACGTGCCACGGCACAAATTGAGTCGGGAGAATACTTTCTCTTGGAGAGCGACGCCCCTCGGGCTCGGCACTGGGCTCGGATGCAGGCCCACTGGGCCGAACAGGAAACAGGTCGTCCCGTGGCCATTGTTTCCGAGCGGCCGACCGATCCCGACGCCAAACAGAGAAGCCTGCGACTACGCCCCGAGGGACTTCAGCAGCCAGGCACGTTACCGCTTTGCCCCGGACCGTTCGGAGGCACAACCGTCATCGTCCTCCCGGAGGGACTTTCGGACCAAGAGCAGCAATCCTGGCTGCGGCTACAAGAGAACGATCCGCTGGCCGAACGGAGCCGCTTTCATCGCTTGAGGCTCGCAGTTCATGGTGGTGAGCGACCCAATGGTCCCAATGGTCCCAATGGTCAATACGGAGAAAATGGGCAACGTGGTCATGCGGAGGAAGAATCCGCGGATCGCGAGAACCAGCAGCCTGGAACCGAGCCGGAAGCAAGACCAGCCGGACTTTCCGAAATTCTGGAACGTCTGCAGTCCGAGAATCGCCGCAATGTGCTGATCGTCCCCGCCACGTTTCATGCCGACACCACTTGGCTCGGGGAACTCCGGCAAGTGGCGCGGCCGTTTGAGGACACGATGACCCTACACTGGCTTCCCGGTTTGGGAGGAGTTCGCAGTCTGGCAACTTCGCAATGATCTTCGGTTCTTCATGATGACAGAATGTTGACAAAAATGATAACGGAATGATGACGGATTCTTTCTCGCCCCTCGTCATGGGCCGGTGGGTTGTACTTGATCTGCAGCGGGCTTGGCGGGCCCTGCTGACCTTTCAAGTTGCGTTCAAGCTGGTGGAGGCGTGGCTGTTTGCTCCAACCGTAACCTTGCTGCTGGCCTTCGTGCTCCGGCGCGCGGGGCATCTGGCCATCAGCAACCAGGATATCTTGCAGTTCTTCCGTTCACCGCTCGGGGTCGCCTACCTTCTGCTGTTCAGCACGGTGGTCGTGGCCCTCTTGCTGCTGGAACTGGCGGGAATGATCGTCATTGTGACCATGGCCAAGCGAGGGGAATGGTTGGATTGGCGTCGCTCCATCCCGGCGATCCTCTTTACACTTTTTCGAGTCTCACGGCTTGGATTTCTGAAGTCCGCTCTGTTTGGGCTGAGTGCGATACCGTTTCTGCTGTTGGCAGTGGGAACCTATGTCGCCCTGCTATCGCAACACGACATTTACTTCTACTGGAAGGAACGGCCACCGGTATTTTGGCAAGCGGTCGGGGTGGGTGTTCTGCTGGCGATCGGGGCGGCGGCGAGCGGCATTTGGCTCGGAGTACGCTGGATATTCGCCTTGCCGATCCTCCTGTTTGAGCCGAGTGGCGTACGCGAAGCCTTGCGAACCAGCCGGGATCGGACACGAGGCATCCGCTGGCCGTTGGCCCGCCTCCTTCTCCTGTGGCTGGGTGGCATGCTCCTGATTGGTAGTGTGACGGGATTCGGCTTTCGCCAATTGGCGTCCTTCACTCTGGCCAGATCGGGCAATTTCCCCCTTGCGGCGATCCTGCTGTTGTTGCTCTTGCATGGTTTGGCTCTGGCCCTCTGGTCATTCCTCAGTAGCGTTGGACTGGCCCTGCTGATCCGTCGCCTGTACATCTCCCATGGCCAATCGCCGTCCATGTCGGCGTCTGATAAGTTGGCGCTGGCCGCGACATCGGATTCGGTCCAGCGGGCCCTTTCGCCACGATTTGCTTTCGCGAGCAAATTTCTATTGTGGGGCCTGTTACTCTTCCCGATCGCCCTCTGGCTTCCTCTACCTCAGTATCTCAGTGAACCTCGCCCCATTCAGATCACCGCCCATCGCGGGCACGCTCGACTCGCTCCCGAAAATACCTTGAGCGCCATTCGCATGGCGATTGAAAGTCGAGCGGACTATGCCGAGATCGATGTGCAGTTGACGGCTGACGAGGTCGTGGTGTTACTGCATGATCGGGACCTCAAACGCGTGGCCGGGGTTGCCAGGCCCCTGGCCGAAATGACCTACGATGAACTGCAGCAACTGGATGTCGGCCGATGGTTCAGCGAGAAATATGTGGGGGAGCGAGTTCCGACCTTGCGAGACGTAATGGAGTTCAGTCGAGGCAAGATCAAGCTGAACATTGAACTGAAGTTTTATGGGCCCGATCCACGGCTGACGGCGAAGGTGGTGGATTTGATTCGGGAAGAGGAATTCGAGTCGGAATGTATTGTGACGTCGCTCAGCCATGACGCTTGCGTCGATGTAAAACAGCTTCATCCCGAAATCCGAACCGGCTTGATCGTCGCTCACGCGCTGGGAAACTTGAGTCGATTGGAAATGGACGTGCTGAGTATTCGAGCTGATTTTCTTTCCCCGCAAATCCTGAAGGCAGCGCGACGAGCGGACCGGGAAGTCCACGTCTGGACGGTCAATCAGCCTCGCCGGATGGTCGAGATGATGATGCGGGGAGTGGACAATATGATGACCAGCGATCCCGACCTGGGCGTTCGAGTGCGAGACGAATGGCAGGGGATGTATTCGGCTGAACGACTGCTCCTGGCCGCTCGTCTGCTGCTGGGCCTCCCGATTGCGACCCCAGACTGAAGTGAGTCATACCAGTCTCTCCACTCCATCCGAACCATACTCCTGGCGGGTTTTTCGCGTTTCGTGTCGGCATCGGGTGACAAACCACTGGTGCCGACTTGTCCCCCTTCGCCGCTCGGCGGAAATTGTTGGATGGTAGCCGGAGTACCGCTTCCAGAAAGGAGTTGAATTCGATCCTATGCCCCCAAGCCTCTGCGAACTCTGCCGCCACATGCGGGAAGTCGTCTCTGCGAAAGGCTCACGATTCCTGCTCTGCCAGAAGTCGCAGGCCGACAGTCGGTTTCCCAAATACCCACCCCAGCCCGTCGTCCAATGCCAGGGATTTGATGCGGTCCGCGACGAACAAGCTGATTGATCTGCCGGTTTGATGGTCATTCACCACCCAGGGGCGATCCGTAAACCTGGCGAATGCCGACTAGCAGATGAAACGCTCGGTACCAGCTTGGGAGCGTTGGGGACGGTGAACGGCACCACGAAATTCGTCTCCAGTACGGCCGTTGGTCTATTGTGGACGGTCGTCTCACCCGTGTTCAGCTTTGGACTCGCTGCCGGTTGGATGGCTCTGGGGACCGTCCTGCTGGCTCGGTTACCACGAGAGAGAGGCGACGGGACGTAGTCTGAAATCTGGCAGGCTACGATGAAGTCGTGATCGATTTCAAGTCGGGGTGACAGGACGCCAGTTGAACTTTTTCTGGCCGGGATCAGGGTCTGCGGAGCGTTTGGGCTGTGGCATCAATTCGATGGCGATAAGCCGAAAGCTGGAATGAGGCAGACCGGCTTGTTTTCATCGGTGGTTGCGTCTACCGGCAATGACCCACGAGTCCCGGCCTCCCCACTCATACTCGAAAAGTGTTGCTATTCGCCACTTTTCTATTATGCTTGGGGCGTGAGCAGCGTTCAGGAATTCGTCAATTCCCAGCTTGCCCGAGGACGGGGTTTCTTCACGAAATCAACCGCGTTGGCTGAACTCGGCCTATCGCCGGAGGCTCTGAAGTCGGCCATCGTCCGGCTTTCCCGGAAAGGCGCTCTCATCTCCCCGCGACAGGGATTTTACCTGATTCTGCGGCCTGAAGATCGGGCGCTCGGTGCTCCTGATCCCGCCCGATGGATCGACCCGTTGATGAAGTTTCTGCAGGTTGATTACCGCATCTCCCTACTTCGTGCGGCAGCTTTTCATGGAGCTTCCCATCAGGCAGCGATGGAGGAACGAAACGCAGACTGGAGACTCCTCATTAACGTGGCGGTAGAGACTGACCAATGATTCCATTGGCACATATCCAGCAATGGACGGCGCACGGTCCCTGGCCTGACCTGCGACAGGTGGAGCAGGATTTGATTATTTGTCACACGTTGTGTGATCTATTTGGCAGTGAGCAGCTACGGGGCAAAATGACGTTCCGTGGTGGCACGGCGCTCCACAAGCTGCTTTTTTGGCAATCCGTTGCGGTATTCCGAAGACATCGCCCCCTTGCTTCCGGCTGGCGTGAGTTTCGACGACCATGCCGCCATGGTGGCGTTTGGCCGAGTCTGGGGCGAACTGATGGCACGGATTCCGGGTGAGTCGTGGAAATCGTCGAAGGCCGTGATTGAGGCAATCCGCAAGGCAAAGATCCCAGACTTACTCGACGGTGTTTACGAATAAATCCACCCTTGCTTGGGTATGGGTCGGATTCCGCTCCTCTGCGGTGGATGCCGATCGCCAACATCATCGCAACGCGACTGTAATTCCACTGCAACATAGTCGGGGCAACAAGGCGCCAATAGAACTTTTTCTGGCCGGAGTCAGTAACTGGGAAGCCGGGTTGCGACGGCGGCTGATGACGCAAAGGATAAGCACGATTGACGTCTAGACCAGCAGCAATCGCCCTCGATGCCTGGTTGGCGACCGAGATATTGGCTTCACAGGGAGAGTGTCTCCGCCCTACCTGCGTGAGACGGATACAAAGGTCGCGCTGCTGGACCGGATGGCGTTTGATCTCGGATCGGCTATAATGACTGCTCGCTTCTGGCGGATGCCTCTACGCGGTCCATTCCATCTACCTCCTGACGGCTCGGTTGACGGAAAGGGCTTCGGCAGCAACGGGGAAGTCATGGACCCTATCAACGACAGTTCCTCGAGCGAGCCGATACGGCTCGGCAACGCTACTCTAGGCGCGCATCGTCACGTCTGCGCCTTTTTCCACAGCGCGGACGAGGAGTATTGCGTATTGCTCCCGTTCATCCAAGAAGGCCTCCAGCGCGGTGAACGGGTTTTCCACGTTGTTGACCCCAAGCTTCGCAAGGAACACCTGCGCCGCCTGGGGGCGGCCGGCATCGACGCGACCGCGGCAGAGCAGCGCGGCCAATTCGAGCTGCGTGACTGGCACGAGACCTATTTGCGCGGCGGACGATTCGACCACGAGAAAATGCTCGGTGTGATGCGGGATGTTTCCGATCAAGGCCGGGAACACGGATACTCGCTGACCCGCGTTCTCGGCCACGCGGAGTGGTCTGGAGAAGACTGGCCGGGCGCCGATGACTTTCTCGAATACGAGGCCAGGCTGAACCAACTTATGCCGCAGATTAGTGATCCGATCATATGCCTGTACGATCTCGCCAAGATCGGTGGGAGAATCGTCATCGACGTGATGCGAACTCACCCGTTGGTCATTCTCGGCGGCTTCCTTCAAGAAAACCCGTTTTTTGTCCAACCGGAGGAGTTCCTGCGCGAACTGCGGGACCGGAAGGCAAACCGCACAGCCGCTCCTGCATGACTCTGGGGAGGTTGAACTTGGCCGATGGAAGACCGAAGCGAGGAAATCCGACGCCTTCAAGGCTGCATCAATGATTTGGTCAGCCTGCTGGCGTTGCCTGCCATGTGGTGTGGCCGTGGGCCGCCTCAGGTTGTCGATACCCTGCTCGACGCCTTGTTGAGCATGCTGCGCCTGGACTTTGTCTATGCGCGGCTAAACCTTCCCCCGGGCGGCTCCTGGGTCGAGGTCGTTCGGATTGCCCACCGCCCAAAGACGACACCAAAGCCGGGGGACGTTGGCCGGGCGATCGAACCGTGGCTGAACCAATCCGCGCTAGTATCCGCCTGCGTGGCACCGAACCCCATTGGCAAGGGGGATGTGTCGCTCGCGTACTTCTGGCTGGGGGTGGACCACGAGACAGGGGTCGTTGTAGTGGGTTCGCAGCGGGCCGACTTCCCGACCGACATCGAGAGTCTCCTGCTGCGCGTGGCGGTGAATCAGGCGGTGAATGAGCTGCAGATGGATCAAGTCCGCGCCGAGCGCCGGCGGGCGGAGGAAAGCGAACGCCGACGACGTCAGCTCCATGCACAGAACATTTACCTGCGTCAGGAGCTGGACACCGAGCAGCAGTGGGGTGACATCGTCGGCCGAAGCAAGGCACTGCAGTCGGTCCTCAAACTGGTCGAGCAGGTGGCGCCGACAAACGCGTGTGCTCTCATTCAAGGGGAGACGGGGACAGGCAAGGAGCTGATCGCCCGCGCCATTCATCAGTTGAGCGACCGCAAGGACACGGCGTTTGTCAAATTCAACTGCGCGGCAATGCCTACGGGCCTGCTCGAAAGCGAATTGTTCGGGCACGAGAAAGGGGCCTTCACCGGCGCCATCGCGCAGCGGATCGGCCGCTTCGAGTTGGCCGACCGAGGCACGATCTTTCTCGACGAAGTCGGCGAGGTTCCCCTGGAACTCCAGTCCAAGTTGCTGCGCGTGCTCCAGGAACAGGAGTTTGAGCGCCTGGGCAGTAGCAAAACGATCCGCGTCGATGTGCGACTCGTCGCCGCGTCGAACCGCGACCTGGCTCAGATGGTCGCGGAACGAGCCTTTCGCAGCGATCTCTACTACCGGCTGAAGGTGTTTCCGATCCTGGTGCCGCCATTGCGGGACCGAGCCGAGGACATCCCCGACTTGGTACGCTGCTTCACCGAGCGCTACGTGCGGCAATTTCGCAAGCCCATCACGAGCATCGACGCGGATGCCATGACGGCGCTTTGTGATTATCCCTGGCC
>JBJHCD010000034.1:0-15310 GCA_050485845.1 Pirellulaceae bacterium
GCCATGTCCCCGGGGGCCCTTCGAGCAACTCGGGACAGATCTCGGTCAGCATGGCGAAATAGTCCGATGACTTGAACCGATCGACCAGCATCAGGGCCGCCGCGTCACTCTGCTCCAGCACATACCGCAACTCATGCGGTCGATACGCGGGATTGACGGTAACCAGGACCGCGCCGATCCGAGCGGTGGCGAATTGCAGCACGATCCACTGCGGGACATTGGTGGCCCAAATCGCCACATGCTCCCCCGGTTGCACGCCCATCCGCAGCAGACCCTTCGCCGCCAAGGTCACTTGCTGGTCGAACTCCCGCCAAGTCCAAAGCAGCGGAAGGTGTGGAAAATGAACGGCCGACTGATCGGGAAATTGACGAACCGTCTCCGACAGCACCTGTCCCACGGTCCGATTCTCGACCGGAGCGGGATGACTCGTGGACGACATTGGCGCTCCCCTGGCTCACTCCCAAATCGGAGAAGCGAGAAAATAGGTTACCGGAGCAAGTATCAACACCGGGCACCAAGCGGCCATCGAGGGAGAGAGCAAGTAATTGTTCCCGAGGGCCTGACAGCCCAGCACGATCAACTGAAACACAATCACCATTAGACTACAAAGTCCAATCGACATGAAGATGTTTCGGCTACGCTCGGAAAAAACCAGAGGCAAGCCGATGAGAAACAGCATCATGTCCAGCAGCGGTTGAACAATTCGGCCATGGATCGCCAGCCGCACATCGGCCCCATAATCCAAGCTGGGATTCCGCAAGGCGGCAATCAATTGCCAGGAGGACGAGTAGCGGCGCCAGGAGTCACCACCCGCCAACTGCTCAAAGTCCACTCGACTGGCCAGAAAACATTGCCGCGGTTCCAGCCAAGGGGTCTCCTTCGGCGTGTAGAGGACGATCTGATCACCAATCCGCCCGGAGGGAAGCTGATCGATATCCGCCGGGGCATGAACCTGAGTCAGCAGGTACCCGCTGGGACGATCCGACTCACGAGGCAAATAGTAAGCAGCCTCCGCTTGCAATTGCCGACCAAAGGAGGCCAGGGCCCCCGGTAGCCGCAGATTGGGCTCCACGATCTTCTTTTCACTGGCCACCGTGGCGCGACCACTCAAATAGATGTCCGTTTCGTTGTCATATCGCGGATGGACCGCTTGACGCGTCGAACCGGACCAATCTTGTGCATCTCGAGAAAGCTGTTCGCGAAATTGCGGTATCACCCACTCGCGATTGATAATTCCCAGCAGACTGATCACCAGCACCGCGCCCAACAAGGGCGTCACCACTCGAGCCCGCGACACGCCGGCCGCCAACACGGCGGTCAGTTCGTTCGTCCGCTGCATCCAAGTCAAGACGAACAGTCCGGCCACGAGGCTGAGGACCGCCGACATCCGCTCGCCGAAAGTCAGCATGCGAGCCCCATAGTAGTCGATCAGGACATACAGCAGACCATCCGCCTCTTCGCCCGCCGCCAAGAACGACTCGATGTGATTGAAGACGTCGATCACCACGTAAAGTCCGGTAAAGCTGATAAAACAGACTCCCAGAACCTTGGCGAAAACCAACAGCAAATAGCGATCGAAAATGGCCATCTCGGGATCCTATCCCTGTTCCCTGTTCCGTGTTCCCGGTCTCGTTCCCGGGCCCGTTCCCGATCTCTCTTCCTCGAGTACTTCCCGTACCGCGCGGCCCAAAGCCTGAATGCCACGCTCAATTCCGGCCGGCGACTGAACACCAAAACTCAGCCGCATCGCCCGGCGTTCGATGGGGGCACCCTCCAGCGGATAACAGAAGTGCCCCGGAACATAAAAGACTCCCTCCCGCAAAGCGGCATGCCACAGTCTGGACTCCAGCCCCGTATCCACCGACTCGGGAAGTCGCAGCCAGACATACAGTCCTCCCGCTGGATCTCCAGCCTCCGGCTTTCGCCAATGGACGCCCTCGAGATCTCCCAGGTGCTTCTCCAAGGCCCCCAGCATCGCTTCCAACTTCACCCGATAGGAAGCCCGCAATACCTCCAAATGGCCTTCCCAGGCACCGGAATGGAGCACTTGTTCCATGAGTTGTTGATTGAGCTGGGCCGAGCCGAAATCGAGGTTCCCCTTGAGATGTAGAATCGGCTCCACCAGGGCCTTGGGGAGAACCCCCCAACCGACTCGAATTCCAGGCGAAAAGGACTTCGAAAAAGTCCCCGCCTCGATCACCGTCTCGCCCCGAGGATCGGCGGAACGCATGCTGGGATACTCGTTCCCCGAATAGCGAAGCTCACGATAGGCATCGTCCGCGACCAGGGAAATCAGATGGTGACGAGACCAACGCCGCACAATCTCCACCAAAGCGGCTCGCCGGTCGGGGGGAAGAGTGGCCCCGGTCGGATTGTCGAAATAGGGAATGACATAGACCAGCTTGATTTGCGGCAACAGGCCTTCGCGAGCCAATCGCCGGAATGTCTCGTCCAAAGCCTCCGGAATCATTCCATCGTCATCCGACTCGACGCCCACGCTGCGGGCCCCGAGTTCCCCGACCACGCCGAGAAAGACGAAGTAGGTCGGCGCGGCAGTCAGCACAATGTCCCCCGGATCCAGCAAGGCGCCGGCGACCAAGTGAAGTAATTGATTGCTCCCGGCCGTCAATACGATCTGATCCAGTGAAACATGGCCGGCTCCCTCCCGCTCCTCCTGGGCCACGAATCGATCGAGAATCTGCTCCCGGAGGCTCGGCAAACCGACGGTCGAACCATATTGAAGGGAACGGCGCGAGCGGACTTGATCTTTCCAAAGCGTTTCCCAGGCCTCCCCCGTAATCTCCACCGGCAGCGTATCATTGTCGACAAAACCGGCCGCCAGGGAAATGACATCGGGATTCTCCAACGCCCGACTCATCAGCTCACTAATCGGCTGTCCTGCTCCCCATCTCGCTCGTTGACTCAGTCGAACTTCCATCAGATCTCACGTTTTCAGCAGCAGCTGGGCTAATTCCGGTCTCACTGCCCCAGAGTCTCACTGCCCCAGAATATTACTCCCAGCCTCGCTCGCTATTTCGACCCCATTCTCGCTACCATCGGCTCGTAACCGAGCCCTTCACTCGCCACCACTTGCCCGGTCTCGCTCTCTTCGCAACTCAAACATAGCGCTACGATAGGGGGGAAGCGGCGCGATCGTCAAGATGAATTGGGATTCCGACCGCCCCCAAGCAGCGCCGCCCGAAAACTCCCCCTGCATCGGAGACTCCATGGATTGGCAGCGCCGGCCGTTTGCATTTCCGAACTTTCGAGGGCGGATGCCCCTCCCCACGGCCCTTCCCGGCGCCGCGCTGGCTCGAGGCCTGCGCTGGACGCGCGAATTCGCTCTGGGGTCCGCCGACCTCCTCTTCCCACCCAACTGTCTACTTTGCCAGGTCGCCCGCGATCGTCCCCATCCCGATGTGCTCATTTGTGGCGAATGCCTCACTCGACTTCCCCGCCTAACTCCACCAATCTGCATGACTTGCTGCAGTCCAATCCGAGGTCGCGGCGAAAATCAAACCACCTGCTCCCGCTGTGTGCGGCGAAAATATCACTTCGCTCGGGCTACTTCCTTTGGACTGTACGAGAGAGGGCTTCGCGAGGCAGTTATTCGAGCGAAGAAGAGCGGGGAGGCTCCCTTGGCTCACGCGTTGGGAAAGTTGCTCGCCAGGCATTGTCGCCAAGAAACCGAAATCCTGACTTGTGATCTTGTGATCCCCATGCCGACTCATTGGCTCCGCAGGTGGCAGCGAGGGGGAAACTCGGCCGAAATCCTGGCCGCGGAGGTCGCTGCTTCCCTTCAGCTCCCGGTTGCGGTTGGCGTCCTTCGATTTCGCCGAGCGACTCGCAAGCAGGGCATGCTGACTCCGGCCGAGCGATTTCGGAATGTTCGCAATGCCTACGAGATCCATCGCCAGGGCCCGATCGCCGGAGCCAAGGTATTGCTGGTCGATGACGTCCTCACCACCGGTGCCACGGCCAGCGAGGTGGCTCGCGTCCTGAGGCGGGCCGGAGCCCATTCGGTCTGGGTCGCCGTCGTGGCCCGAGGTGTCGGCAAGGACTAGTCAGGGCTGACGGGCGAGCCAACGGCCAGTTGAAAAAGCAGCCCCCCCTTCAGGTTCTCGTGTTTCAATCCGACAGTTGTATTTGGTCCAGCAGTTGACGGATCTCACGATGAGCGGCCTGAGACTGCGTGATCACCAAAAAGCCGGGAATCGCCTCAATGACCCCCGTCGGCGGGTCACCATGGTGCACGATTTCCAACGCCGCCACGAGCGAATGGACCACCGCGTCCGCTCCGCCAGCCAACAGTTGACCCAGGGCGGCAATCCCGTCGTCCGTCGAAACCGTAATCCGCTTAGTCTCCGGATCGCCCGCTGGGTTCAATTCCCACGATCCGATCCCTGGCTGGGTCACCGGAAACGTCATCGATTGAGCCCACTGGACGAGCGGCGAGTGCAGAGATTCCTTGGGCCACCGCGACGCCAACCGCTCGGCGATTTCCGTCGAATGGCCACGCCAACTCCAGGGCCGCACGGTGTGCGTGATGACACGGACAAGATCCTCGCCCGATACCGTGGCCGCTGGATCCAGACGGTACACCCGCGTCTCCTTGGTCGAATGCGCACGCAGCGTCGTCGTGATCATGACCGAGTGTCCGGTCACCAGCAGATCAAACGTTAACCCACGAGTTGTCATCGGAATGCCGATACCGGCCAAATGCATGGCGCCGACCGGCGAGACGGCGGCTAGCAACTGACGCAGCCCCTCCTCAACCGAGACCTGTTCCAAAGCGACGATGTTCGTCGAAATTGGCATCTCCAAGATCCGGGCGATCTGATCCTCGGCACGTTCACTGTCGCCCGCCGAATTTGGCTCCGCCACAACCAAAGTCTCGCAGGCCTGCAAAGGGGTGGGGACCACGATTGGTTTCGGATGCACCGGGTTTGTCCAATCCGCCGAATGGATGTCAGTCCGTGGAATTGGGGGCGAGAAGATGGCATCTGGATGAGATGTTACTGGTTTGCCAGATGCCGGTTGGGTAGATGCCGGCTGGGTCGGTGCCGGCGCGGAAGGCGTCGGTGCGGAAGGTCTCTGTTGGGAAAGTGACAACGGATCCGGTGGACGGGAAGGCGTTGCCGGGGCAGACATGCTGGACGGCCAAGTCGCTGAACCAGTTACCGATGGACCAGCGGCAGAAATCGTGGAATTGGGGGCACCAAACACCTCGAGCGTGGGTGGGACCATGACGGGGGGGGAGCCCATCGGAACGCCATAGCCGACGGGCTCACAGGTCAGGCACGTCTCCCCGGAGCTTACGCTGGCCAGTTCGGGATAGCTCGGCATCGCGGGCTGCCTTCCCGTGAGAGCATGAAGCGGTGAATCTTCGCCGAGCACCAATCGGAGCGCCTCGATATCCCACTGAACCATCAACTGGTGACGCTCGCGAAGATGTACCAGTAGCTCTCCCAGCGTCACATGCTCCCGATCGACCGCCGGCCAATCCAGCGGCAGGTCGAGCCGCCTTTCCATGGCCATACGCCGCTCGACACCATTCCGCACCGGGGAATCCTCCCCATCCACGCAACGCGGCATCAGCGGGACTGTCGCGCACGCAACGGAAATCGTGACCAACGTGACCAATTCCCGCGAAAAGTCTCTGCGGTAACGAACCATGACGCCCTCCTTGAAACGTGGGAACTTCGCACAACCCCTGACCTGGGAAGTGTCCCACTTGCAAAGTAGGGCGTCAACACCAAACGGCGGGGAGCCTCAAGTTTCCATGGGCCGGGCGTTGTGACAAGGCCGCAAAGCCTTGATCCGCCGACACGGTCACTCGCTCACTCCCCCGCCGTCGTTACCGAGCGTCATCTCCGATTCAGCCGTTCCTTCCGTTTCGCTTCACGGCATAGTCACTGTCATCCAGTAGCGACATCAGGGCTCGGTCGGCCAAGCTCTCGCCCCGAGCCGACTCGACGGAACGAGCCAGTTCATCGAACAACTCGTCATCCAACGCGTCGGTCGAACGGGAGACGCCACCACCTTGGCTAGCGCCCTGCCCCTGGCTGGAAGTCAGGGACTCTCGAGTTGGAACCGGAGCGACGAATTCCTCGTCCGTGCTGGTCCGCTGGCGAACCGTGACCGAGTCGGACATCGAGAGCCGCACGGAACTTGTCCGCTGCGATTCCTCCACCAACAGGTTGCGTGGCGAAATCGATTCGTTCGACAGGCTCCCCACCAGATCGGTCGGGGTGGCCATGGGAGCGGCAAAGAGGGTCTCTCCGTCCGATTCCCCTTCTCCTTCTCCTTCACCATCATCTCCCTCGCCCGACCCTTGTTGGGAATTGAGGAAGGAGACAATTACCAAGGCATCGAACGGGCTGACGAAGTTATCTGGAGCGGCGACATCCAAGTAGGGGGGCGCCGGGCCGAATGGCGCGCCGGACCCATGTTCCTGCAGGAAGGCCACAATCAGCAGCACGTCGAACGCGTTCACTCGACCATCCGCGTTCACATCCAGCGGATTATCCGGATTGCGGTAGGGGGTGACGTTGTCGAGGACCGAGATTGAGATCGTGCCGGGAGCCGAGACAGCCCCGAGATTATCCTGCACGGTGTACTGGATCTCGTCCGATCCCAGGAAGCCCGTGTCGGGCGTATAGGTCAGGGTCCCTTCCACCGGATCGATCGTCACGGACCCATTGGTCGGCCCCGAGACAATCGTGATGCTGGATGGGATGACCGTCCCGTCGGCGTCCGACGAGAGGCTCATGATGTCCACTTCCACCGAGGTGTTTTGCAGCACCTGCACACTGGTGCTCCCCGCGATCGGGAATGCGGTTGTCGTCACGCTGACCGTGGCGACATTCGACCAGAGTGAATCGGGACCTTCGTCATCGCGGAACCGGTAAGTGAACGTATCCACCCCGGAGAAGTCCGTGTTGGGCGTGTAGGTGATCGTCCCATCGGGATTGGGACTCGCCGTGCCGTTGGCGGGCGGATCGACGACTTCCACCGAGGAGAGATCAAACGGACTGCCATCAAAGTCGAAGTCGTTGGCCAGCACGTCGATGACCAGTGACGTATTTCGCTCATTCAGCAGGCCCAGATCATCGACGGCCACCGGGGGATCGTTCACGCCTTGAACTCGGATCGTGATCGTCCCGATGTTGCTGACCGCCCCATGACGATCGATCGCCCGGTACTGGACGAACACGTCGCGACTTTCAATCGGACGTAGGTCCTGGAAGTCATCTCGAGGGCTGAACGTGAAGGTCCCATCGAAGTTATTGAAGACGGCACCTTCCGAGGGACCGGTCCCCGGGATGATTTCGTAGGTCAAAGTCGATTGATCATCGTCACCATCGGGGTCGTCTCCCAGGAAGGGATTCGTGACCGAAGGACCATCCTCGACGGCAAACACCAGAATCGGATTGGCGACCGGGGGACTGTTCTCGCCCGTGACAAAAATCGACACCGTGGCGGAATCCGTGGCTCCATGATTGTCGACGATCGTGTAGGGGAAGGTGTCAAAGACATTGGTCCCCAGCGGCAACTGCTGGAGGCTATCCGAAGTCCTCGGATCGTAGGTAAAGGTTCCATCCTCGAAGATGACCACCGTCGCCCCTTCGGTGCTGAGCACCGTCACGGGGGCGTCCTGCACGACGATCACGTCATTCGCGTCCGGATCGAAATCGTTGAACAGCAGGCCGTTGTTCGGATTGCTGATCGATAGTACTTGGCCCCGAGGTGTCGAGTAACCGCTTTGCAGTGTCGGGTCGTCCACGGCTACCGGCGGGTCATTGACGCCATCGACACGCACGGTGATTGTGGCTTCCTCGCTGGTCGCTCCATGCCGATCCGTCGCCGTGTAGACAATCAGCATGTCACGGAATTCGCCCAGGCCCAGATCTTGGAATTCGGGCCCCGGATCAAACGTGAAGGTTCCGTCACCGTTGTCCTGAATCGTTCCCTCAAACGGGATGTTCAGGAACGTGTAGGTCAGGGTCGTGACATCGTCGTCGCTATCGACATCGTCGGCGGCATAGGTAAACGTCACCGGAGGGCCATCTTCCTCTGCCGAGACCAGCATGTCCTGGACAACCGGCGTATCGTTCACGCCGGTCACCGTAATCGTCACGGTGGCTGGATCACTGACCGCTCCATGGCGATCCGTGGCGGTATAGACAAAGAAGACATCCCGAGTTTCACCGAGCGCCAGATCCTGGAACGCTTCGCCTGGAAGGACGTCGAACGTGAAGCTGCCATCGTCGTTGTTCGTCAGCAGGCCTTCTGCGGGAAATTCGACAATCGTGTACACCAGCGTGGTCTGATCGTCGTCGCTGTCGATGTCATCACCAGGGAAGAGTTCAGTCAGCGGGTCGCCATCCTCCGTGGCGGCCAATTCCAAGTCCTCGACCACCGGCGTGTCATTGACGCCGATCACCCGAATCGTAATCGTCGCCACGGGGCTTTCCGCGCCGTGCCGGTCGATGGCCTGATAGGTGACCAGGAGATCGAGTTCCTCGTCCTGAGCCAGTTCCTGGAATTCCTCGCCCGGATCGTAGGTCACGGTGCCATCACCGTTGTATGTCGCCGTTCCCAATGTCGGGATGTTCTCGAAGATATAGGTCAGCGTCGATGTGTCGTCGTCGCTATCGATATCGTCGGCGGCCAGCGTTGCCGTGACGGCGGGACCATCCTCAAAGACCGTGATCAACATATCCTCAATCGTCGGAGCGTCATTGACCCCGGTAACCGTGATGGTCACCGTCGCGGGGTCACTGACCGCTCCGTGCTGATCGGTCGCCGTATAGACGAAGAAGACGACTCGTGTTTCATCCAGCGCCAAGTCTTGGAAAGCCTCGCCCGGAAGAACATCGAACGTAAACGTTCCATCGTCGTTGTTCGTCAGCAATCCTTCTTCGGGAAACTCGACAATCGTATAGACCAGCGTCGATTGATCGTCGTCGCTATCGATGTCGTCGCCTGCAAAGAGTTCCGTAATCGCCTCGCCGTCTTCCACCGCGGCCAACTCAAGCGGCTGGACAATCGGCATATCATTGACGCCGATGACCCGAATCGTGATGGTCGCTTCGGGACTCATCGCCCCATGCTGATCCACGGCCTGATAAACCAGCGGGAAGTCAAATACTTCGTCCTGGGCCAACTCCTGGAAGTCCTCGCCCGGGTCGAACGTGAACGTCCCATCCTCGTTATTCGTGAAGACTCCTCCCGGAGGCAGTTCTCCAAAAACGTAAGTCAACGTGGTCGTGTCATCATCACTGTCGATGTCATCGGCGGCGAAAGTCTCCGTGACGGAGTCGCCATCCTCAATGACGGTGACCAACATGTCTTCGACTGTCGGAGCGTCATTGACTCCGGTGACGGTAATCGTGACGGTGGCCGATTCACTCACCGCTCCATGACGATCAGTGGCGTTGTACACGAAGAAGACGACTCGAGTCTCATCCAACGCCAGGTCCTGGAAGGCCTCGCCCGGAAGAACATCGAACGTAAACGTACCGTCCTCATTATTCGTCAGCAGCCCTTCTTCCGGGAATTCGAGAATCGTGTACAGCAGCGTCGATTGGTCATCGTCATTGTCGATGTCATCGCCCGGGAACAACAACGTCAATGCTGGGCCATCTTCGACAGCGTCCAGCTCCAAGGGTTCGACTGTCGGAGTGTCATTCAACCCGATCACTTGGAGCGTGATCGTCGCCTCCGGGCTGGTCGCGCCGTGGCGATCGGTCGCTTGGTAGCGAATGAAGAACTCGGGCATGTCGCCCACCGCAAGATCCTGGAAATCCTCCTCAGGATCAAAGGTGAACGTGCCATCGCCGTTGTAAACGAATGTCCCGAGCTGCGGGATATCCTGGAACGTGTATGACAGCGAAGCCGTATCGTCGTCACTATCAATATCGTCCGCGGCCAAAGTCCAGGTCATCGCCGAATCGTCTTCGGTGATCGACACGAACATGTCTTCCGCCGTGGGGGCGTCGTTCACGCCGGTCACGGTAATCGTCACCGTGGCCGGGTCGCTCACCGCGCCATGGCGGTCGGTCGCGGTGTAGGTGAAGAAGACATCTCGGGTTTCGTCGAGCGCCAGGTCCTGGAAGTCGACATCGGGAAGCGGGTCGAAGGTGAACGTGCCGTTGTTCAGGTTGGTGACCAACCCTTCACTGGTCGTGTCCACAATCGTGTAAATCAAGGTGTTGGTGTTGTCATCGTCGTCGATGTCATCACCGATGAAGTTGGCGCTGATTACCGGCCCGTCTTCCACGGCGGCTAGTTCCAACGGCACCACGAACGGAACGTCATTCACCCCCGTGACCCGAATCGTGACCGTGGCCACGTTCGATGTCAGGAATCCGTCAAAGGCCTGATAGGTGAAGGTATCCAGTACGATCACCCCTTCAGCCAATCGCTGCAGTTCATCGGAAACAGTCGGGTCGTAGCTGAACGTTCCATCCTCGTTCAGCGTCACTTCCGCTCCCCGCTGCGTGAGGAACGTGCCGTGGTTCAGCACCGTCAGCACGTCATCTGGATCGGGATCGAAATCGTTATCCAGCACGCTGGTGGTGACATCGATCGGCGTATCCTCGTCCGTGGCAAATTGTCCGACCACGGCTGGATCATCCACCGCCACCGGAGGCAGCCCAGCTCGAATTTCGATCACATAGTCTTCCACTTCACCGGAAGCGGCGAGGCCATACGGATCGAGCCCTCCCAACTCGCTGAAGCGAAACCGCATGAAGGTCTCGCCGATGACGGCACCCACCGGAGCCCGAACGATGACCACATTCTTACCGGCCGCCAGCGCGACGCTGCTGAGGACTTTCTCGCCCGGATCATCGAAATCACCATCCTGATTGGCATCGATCCAGGCATCCAACAATCCCGCCGCCGAAGCATAGACGGTAATCGGAGTATCGATGAAGGAATTGAACGGATCGGTGAATATCACCCCATCCTCGTCGTTTCCATCCAGTTCAACCACTCCGTTACCCAAATGCAGCGGAGCGATTCCCAGATCAGTCCCGAGAATGGCGGTGGCGATCCGCATCGCAATCTGCTCGTGCGTCAGTTGTGGCTCGATGAAAATCGCCACGTTGCCCGGCGTGGTCGCGAAATCCTCGTCGAACTCGAAAGTATAGGTCTCGCCATTACGAGTGATCGAGAACGTATCTCCATCGGAAACGGATCCCGCGACGCCACCCGACGTAATCCCCGGGACCCCCGAAGTATCGACGGAGTGGTTCGACCGACTTCCCAAGTGAACTCGGCCCAAGCCCAAATCGACCGGCGCCAGTCCCAAACTGGTTCCCTGAATGGCCGTGATGATCGCTTCGGCCACCTGCTCGCTCGTCGAACCGGGACTAAAGGGTATGCGAATGTGCAGATCGTCGGTAAGCGAGTTGTTGGAGTCGAGTTCGAAGACGACGGTCTGCATCCCATCGCTGATTGAGAACGTCTCTCCATCATTCAGCTCGAAACTTCCGAACTCCGTCACCTGCAAGAACAAAGTCTCGGGAACCAGGATTTCTGCCGGGGTCAGATTGGACGTGACCGACAATGCTGGACTTTGGCTGATGTCGATCACCAACCCGTCGCCCGCCAAATCGTCTCCATCGGCCCCAATGGAGGGCCGCCCATCCCCATCCGCGTCGACTCGCCGCCCGAGGTGGATCCCCTGGTGGTTGGCGTAGAGCACGTGACGCGCCCCATTGTCCGCGAAGACCGTCGGATAGCCGAATTCACCAATCGGCGCGATCGATCCATCGGGAGCGTCGCCGAAGTCAAAACGGGCCTCGCCGATCAGAACATTGAACCGCGTCTCACCGGAATTCAAGTTCGGCAACAGGTCGTTGCCGGCCAGATCCTTGATCGCGCCCACCGTGAAATGATCGATGTTTTCAATGCTGGCGGCTCCCTCCAGCAAGCCTTCGACAAACAACGTGTTGCCGGCTCGCATCACCGCATGCACATCGGTCAGCGTGCTGGAGTTGATCCCTCCCAGAATCGCCACTCCCATGTCCCGTCCGGTGAACGAGGAATGCGGCACAAAGCGAATCGGCACCGCTCCACCCGGAATGCCCGACAGGCCAAGGCTGCTGTTGCCGACATCCACCAGATGCCGTGCCTGGCCTCCGATGCTCACCACGCCATCTCCCAGGTACTCGGCCTGCAGTCCCAGATCGGACCCCAGCAGAGCCTGGACGATCAGGAAGGAGAGTTGATCCTGGGAGCTGATCGAAATTCCGGGGTTCATGCTGATGATGATGTTCCCCGAAGTGGTCTCGCCATCGTCATCGAACTCGAAGACTCGAGTCACATTGCCGTCGGTGATCGTGAAGGTCTGGCCATCGGAGATTCCGCCGGCCCCACCCCCTTGCTCGGGAACCTGCAGCCGCAAGTTCGATGTCACGCCCGGCGTGCCGCTGACCAGCAGGTTCGTTCCACTGACCAACAGGACGTGCTCCCGTCCGCCGACATGCAGTAGTCCGCTACCGACCACCTGCGGCGTCAAATCGATATTCGTGGCCTGAATGACTTGGCCCAGGATTCGAGCGATATCGTCTTGTGTGTCCGAGAGGCGATAGGGAACCGGAATATGGCCGGCGGCGACCGGGTCGCTCAATTGCAAGTCGAATTCGAACGTCTGCAGTCCGAACTCGGGATGGTCGATCGTGAATGTCTGGCCATCCACCACCGCGCTGGCATTTCCAGATAGATCCAGCTGGCTAGTCATTGTCTCGACCACAATGTCTTCCGTGCCGCCGACATGCACTCGGCCGCCGGGAAGCACCTTGGGAGAAAGTCCCAAGCCGGCTCTTCGTAACGCATCGGCAATGGCGTGAGCCACCGCGTCACTCGAGTCGGTCGTGGCAAAGGTAACTCGGAAGTGATTCGCGTTCACCAACGCCTGATTATTGTCGAACTCGAACGTGACCGTCGTGCCTTGATGGGTCACTCGGAAAGTCGAGCCATCCGTTACTCCTCCGGACGCGCCTCCCTGGGCCGGAACTTGCAGCGCCAAGGTCTGGGGTATCTCGAGCGTGTAGCCGCTGTCGTACTCAAAGACCACTTCGACACCGTTCTCGTCGGTCAATTCAAACCGATCACCATCTTGGACCTGGTTGCCGCTGGGAGCGATCAAGACGCTCCGGTCGGTATTGTTCAGCGTGATCACATAGACGCTGTTGGTCTGTCCGATTCCATTCAGGGGAATGATCCGGATCAGACCGCTCGTCTCGCTGTAGCTGACCGTGTAGTCCGATCCCGACTGCAGCAAGCGGCCGTCCTGGGTCACGGTGATCGCGTCGGCCACGACAGTCGTCGCGTCCACGCCGACTCCGACATCCTCCAGGCGAATCTCAAACCACTCGAACATTCCATCGGTCCGATAGACGACGGAATTCGAAGGATCGAGGTCGAGTCCTCCGGCGTCATTATTTCTGGGCGTGAACATCGAGGCCGTCGGCCCTGACTCGTCAGCCCGTTCCACCGCCCCGCGATCCTTGAAGATGTTCGCTCCGAGACCGGGAGGGGGAGATTGAGTCGGATCGTCCACTCGGAACTGGCCGTACCGATCACGATCGGGGGCGAGTATCGGCGTGGGGGGAATCCCGAGTGCCGACTTGACGTTGACGAAACTGGGCCGGTCAACCAGCGAGTTGAGGGAGCTATCGATGGCCCGAGCACCCTGGGCCAGATAGAAGTTGCCGACCGACGCGTTGACAAACAGGGCCTCGGAAGCCGGGACCTGGATCGCGTTATCCCCCAGCGTTCCGTTGGACGTGTTGCCTTGGAACAAATTGGCACCCACGACCGTGGAGGCAGATGACCCATCGATCTGAATCCCGACCGCGCTGTTGGCCAGGATATTGTTCAAGATCGTGGGACTGGCGTTTTCCGTGACCTGGATCCCGACACCGCTGGGCGACGTACCGCCATAGATCGTGTTATTCACGATCCGGCCGAAAGGAACGGTCGCCAAGGGCGCGGTCCCTCCGACGGCGTCACCACTGAACAACACGCCCCCCTGGCCGAAGTTGGCCACGATATTGTTCTCGACATGCACGCCTGGAACCAATCGCTGCGTGTTCAGCGTCGGCCCGTTGATCGGGCTTCCCGGCGAGGTGAGGCTTCCATCGGCCCCTCGTGCTCCGGCGTCAATCCGAACACCGTATTGGGAGACAAAACTGATCGTATTCGACTCGATCAATACCTGCCCTTGGTCGCGATGGAGATTTCGGTCTCCCAATCGTCCCAGTTCGGGAATCAGCCGGTCGTTGGTGTCGAACTGCTGGAGGATCGCGATTTGCGCTCCAGTCCCGTCGATATTCACGCCGTACTCGGTCCCTCGGCGAATTTCGAGCTGATAGGGACCGACCAGGCTTTGCGAGGGAGCGTTCACCGGCGTCGGAACCGGGGCGAAGGCGGTGTTGCCGGCCGTCCCGGTCACCATTTCACCTCGCTCGGTGAATCCGACAATGATGTCGTCGATGTAGAAACCTTCGAACTGATTGTTTTGACCTCGTTCGGCATTGTTGAAATTGCCGAACTGATCACCGAAGATCCCCTGTCCCATGGAACCGGCCGTCGAGAAGTCAAATCGGAGAATCAAATCCGATGCCCCGGCGAACTCGGACAGGTCGATTCTGGCCTGTCGCCAGCTTCCCGTGTTGTCAAACAGTTCCTGCACCCGCTGACGCGGATGGTTGGAGACCGTCACCGAAGTGGATAGGAACTGCGGTAACTCAGCAGCCTGTCCCGGCGTGGACAGAACCGAATTGTTGGTCGCCACCAGGGCCCAGGTATCGCCCCCGTCGGGCGACACGAAGACGCGGGCACTATCTCGCATCGCCTGGTTGGTCGCCGCATTGGCGTTCTGCGTTTCCAGGAAGTAGTTGAAGTACAAGGTCGGATTGTCGGCCGCGCTGTATCCAGCCAGGCTGAACGAATTGGTGGTCAGGCTGCCGAGTGCCCCGCCGGGAAGGTTGTAGTTGTTGCCGATTTCGGCCGTGGAGGTCAGATCCTGGTGCCGGGCGGCGCTGAGGATCCCGTATTGGGCGTTCGGCCCGTAGGTGAAGTAGGCGTTGGTCGGATCATCCACCCACTGCTCCAGACCGAAATAGAAGCTGGCGCCCCCGGATTGTTCGGACGTCGAGCGGCCATTGATCGTGCGGGTGAAGTCGACCGTCCGGCTGTTGTCGAAGGTTGGATTGATCCCATGGCCCGGATCATCCCCTCGACGCATCGTCGGATGCCAGAGGTTGAAGTCGAGCGGCGAGAAGGCCAATCC
>JBJHCD010000035.1:0-1631 GCA_050485845.1 Pirellulaceae bacterium
CGTCCAGCGGAGGAGCGAGACTGAGCCAACCGAAATCTTGATCCCCCATCTCCTATCTCCGTTTTCGTGGCGAACGAATCGCAGCCGCTCGAAATCCTAGGTCGAAGCCTGCGGGGTTTTCGGAATGTGAATCACGAACCTTGCATGGGGTTCACTCGCTTCCAACTCAATCGTCCCTCCATGCAGCGAGAAGATTGTCCAGGCCTTGGAGAGCCCCAGACCGAGTCCTCGTCCCGCCTCGCGGCCGGAAAAAAAAGGATCGAACAAATGAGCCCGAATCGGCTCGGGAACCCCCGGCCCCGTATCTTGCATGCGAAGCGTATACCGCTGCCCGTCCGAGACAGAAAGCTGTAATTGTACTCGTCCCCCTTGTGCCACCGCCTCCAGCGAGTTCTGCAGGACGTTCTTGATGGCGTTTCCGAGTTGGACCTCGTCACCGACCAACAACGCCGCATCGCAGGGCAGGTCCAGTTCAATCCGCGTATCCTGGGCATCCGCAACTTCCAGCAACTCGGCACGAACCTTCTCGAGAAGGGGAACAAGGTCCAACTCACGCACTGCAAGCTTCGGAGGGTGAGCGAAGAGCATCGCGTTGGAGATCATTTCATGAGCCCGAAAAGCCTGGCTGTTGATGGTGGCCAGTTGCCACCTTTTGTCTGGATCGACCTCATCTCGAAGCAGCGTCTGAGCACGCGTGGAAATGTTCGCCAGCGGGTTGTTGATTTCATGACTGGCCCCATAGGCGAACTCCTTCAGCGCTCGCATTTTCGCCTCATGTAGCTCCTGCTGAAATCGATTCTCCAATTGTTCCAATCGAAGCAACTTCGACGCCAACATGCTCAGCCAAACGGGGGCCTGCTCCCGATTTGCTCCAGCACCTGCCTCGAGCGGATCACTTGTCACTGCGGTCTGGCTCGCCGCACCGGACCGTCTGACTTCCGTTGGGCCTTCATGGGTAACTGATTCGCGAGCCAGTCGAATGAAAGGAAGCCGGTTGATCCGCTGCTGTACCGGCGAGGGAACCAGTCGAGTCCGCGGAGTTGGGGATCGATCTTGGATCGCAAACCAATCGTCGCTCCACGCTAGCACACCCAGCACGAACCAAAACGTCAGTTCGGGCGGGTCCATTCGTCCGGTTGAAGTGGAAGTCGGCTCCGACCAATCTCGAGGAAGTGAAAAGGACCGGATGCCGGGAGCAAGCTCCGGTTGTGCTTTTGCCGGTTGCCCCTCCTCCAGCTGTGCGTCTTCTTTCTGTGCCTCTACTTTCTGTGTTCCTTCTGGCTGTGTCTCTTCTGGCAAAACCACTTCCGCTAAAGTACCTCCTGGCAACCGTGCCAACCGCTCGGCCTCCCTTCCCGTTGCCAACGCTCGAGCCAACATTTCCGCTGAGGAAGTTTCCGCTGAGGAAGTTTCCGCTGCTGAAGTTTCTACTGGGCATGTTTCCGCTGGGGCAGCTGCTGCTGGGCGAATTTCTGTCGGGGAGCTATCGCCAGGAGAAGCCGTCGCTGGCGACGAATGCACTCGACCTTCGATCGGCTCCCCATCGTCGGCCTGCCGCCGAGTGACCAGGCGGTGGGCCGTAAGAGTGACATGGGCATCCCGAGTCACGAAATCGACAAGTTGCCGGCGAG
>JBJHCD010000035.1:1641-15227 GCA_050485845.1 Pirellulaceae bacterium
TCGAAGTCCTCCAGGGCCCGCCAGGACTCGGTAGCGGAAGATCCCGAGTAACTGGTGGCTGCATTTTCTCGCTGCACGGAAAAGAATGCCCACCAGAGAATGGCAGGTGACTCTCGAAGAAGTCGGAGTGCGCCGGTCCGGCGACGCGAGTCGTCGGGGTCCAGCCAGACTTGGGCGAGTGCTTGAGCGGCAGCATCGTTCAAGGGAATCAAAAGGGCCGGCTCCGATGACTCGACGAGCGGAATGGAATGCATCCGATGGGGCTCCCTGGAAGTGGGGGAGAAACGTCGTGTCGGAAGGGTCCTGTCCCAGCGCAGAGGGTAAACAAAAAATGCGTGCCGGTGGTCGCTCGGCACGCATCGTGTTCGGCTTCAGGTGGGAATGAGGGAGGCAAGGCGGAGTCGTTTAGCGCAGTTCCCCCTTCGGACCAGACTGAAAGGGTCGAGTGGCTGCGGGATAGCCTCTCTCCCCTGAGTGGGGACGAGGGAGAGGAGCCTCACGCTCCCGAGCCGACTCGTTCGATCTCCAGCAGTTCACAGGCTCGATCCAAGAGCTTCTCCACGGTAAACGGCTTGTGCATGAAGTCGTTGGCACCCGCTTCCCGTAGCTCCTCGATCTTGTCCTGCTCGACCATTCCCGAGATGCAAATGATGCGGACCGCTTCGAGTGACAGGTCGCTCCGAACCCGCTGGCAGACTTCCTTCCCATTGATGTCGGGAAGCATGACGTCCAATACCACGAGATCGGGCCGAAACTCCTTGACCAACATACCGGCTTCGAAGCCGTTGTTCGCCGTCCGGATATCGAACCGGCCGTCACGATCGAACAGGTCCGCCATCAGCTCAACCAACTCTTCGTCATCGTCCACGATCAAGACTTTCCGCTTGCCACTTTCCAGTGCGTCAGTCGGAATGCCGTTGTCCTTCATGAACGAAAATAACTGATCCCGGGGAATGCGTCGAAAACGACTACCCGGGACACGAAAACCCTTGAGGGTTCCGTTGTCGAAACACCGGATGATCGTCTGCTGGCTGACCTTGCAGATCTTCGCCGCCTCGCCGGTTGTAAATACCGTCTTTGATGTAGACATTTGAACCACCCTTCCTGGCCGATGGTCAGACTAGCATTTCGCGGAACGTGAGTCTCGAGCACCCGCGGCTCAATCACCACTCCCGCTACCTCCGTGGACAACACGTCGCCCGCTAGTCCCCTATGCTCCCTCGTTACACAAAACTTCGCCGTGCCCCCATTCGACACACTCTTCGAAGCCGTTTCATCATGGCAGGCTTGTCCGGATCTTCCATCTTTACCGAATTTGCCAACCGCGCAGATTATATCCAGCCTCCTAACGGAGTCAAGATTGATCTTGATGACGCAAGTTTATCAATATTAGTTACTTAGGTCGCTTGATTCAATTTTTTCCTGAATCGACTGGTATGCTCGAAGGCCCCCGATCTGTCGGTAGACGGATAAAAATGCCGCTCGAAGTGGGGGTAACCAGGCTGGGTCGAGCTGGAGTGAGTACACAAACTGGGGTGACACCAGGAGCAGCGAACTTCCTTTCCCGCTCGCCACGCCCCCCCTTTTTCCCAACCTTTACCAAGCCCACTCGTCAACGTTCGCGTGATCGCGGTAGGATGAACGGCATGACAACAACTTCCCCTCAGTACTCCTATGACGTGGTGGTGGTCGGAGCTGGCCATGCCGGAACCGAGGCGGCTTTCGCCGCCGCTCGGATGGGGGCCCGAGTCGCTCTGCTGACTACCAATCTCGATACGGTGGGGCAGATGAGCTGCAACCCGGCCATCGGGGGTGTGGCCAAGGGGCAGATAGTTCGAGAAATCGATGCCCTGGGGGGTATCATGGGAGAAGTGATCGACGCCACCGGTATCCAGTTCCGACTGCTGAACCGTCGCAAGGGCCCCGCAATGCACAGCCCCCGGGCCCAAGCGGACAAGCGGGCCTACCAGATGGAAGTCAAGCGACGGGTGGAAGACCATCCCGCCTTGCACCTCCGGCAAGAGGTCGTGGAGCGGTTGGTGACCGAGCCCGAGCAGCCCGAGGAGGGTCAGCCTGTTCGCATTCGAGGCGTGGAGGTTCGAGGGGGTGCGGTCTATCGAGCCGACGCGGTAATCGTGACGACGGGAACGTTCCTGCAGGCCGTAATGCATACCGGGGAAACAAAGACCCCTGGGGGACGGGCCGGTGAAGGGAGTAGCCAGGGAATCAGCGGCTCACTGACCCAGCTTGGATTTCGGCTGGCCCGCTTCAAGACCGGCACCCCCCCTCGGCTGAATGGGAGAACGATCCAGTTTGAGCGAACCGAATACCAGCCCGGCGATGATCCTCCCGAGCCCTTTTCGTTTCTTCGCGACAACCTGCAAGTCGATCAATTGCCATGCTGGATCGCGTACACCAACGAGAAGGTGCACGACTTGATCCGCGCCAATCTCCATCGAGCCCCGATGTATAGTGGCCAAATCGACTCGCGCGGCCCCCGTTACTGTCCGTCGATTGAGGACAAGGTGGTGCGATTCGCCGAGAAGTCGCAGCATCAACTCTTTTTGGAGCCCGAGGGTCGGCAGACGCACGAATATTACGTGAACGGCATCTCGACCAGCCTTCCCCGAGACGTTCAGGACGCCATTCTGCGACTGGTGCCGGGGCTCGAGAACGCTCAGATCATGCGTTACGGCTATGCCGTGGAATATGATTTTGTCCCGCCGGATCAGTTGCGGCCGTCGCTGGAAACCAAACGAGTGGCGGGGTTGTTTCTCGCCGGACAGATCAATGGG
Source organism: Pirellulaceae bacterium (assembly GCA_050485845.1). Taxonomy (GTDB): domain Bacteria; phylum Planctomycetota; class Planctomycetia; order Pirellulales; family Pirellulaceae; genus JBJHCD01. The sequence goes on from JBJHCD010000035.1 coordinate 4,437, forward strand.
ACGACCGGTTACGAGGAAGCGGCCGCTCAGGGATTAATGGCCGGCATCAACGCCGCTCTCCTGCTGCGTGGGGATGATCCACTGATTCTGGGGCGGGAACAGGCTTACATCGGCGTATTGATCGACGACTTGGTGACTCGGGGCGTTGACGAGCCGTATCGGATGTTCACCAGCCGAGCGGAGTATCGATTGCTGTTGCGGCACGACAACGCGGATCGCCGGCTGACCCCCGTGGGCCGGCCCTTGGGCTTGATCAGTCCAGCGCGGTGGGAACATTACGAGGCGAAGGTCCGGTCGATTGCCGAGGTGCTGGAGCGGCTGAAGAACACTCGGCACGGCGAATCGAATCTACTCCGTCACCTCCACCGCACGGAAGTGACCTGGGACGAGATCGTCGAACTCTGCCCGGAACTATCAGCGACTTCCCGCCAAGTTGTTCAGCAGGTCGTCTTCGACATCAAGTACGAAGGCTACGTCATGAGGCAACAGCAACATGTCGCCAAGCAGCAGCGTTTGGCGGAGAAACGAATCCCCGCCAATTTCGACTACCAGAGGATCACGCAATTGCGCCGGGAGGCTCGAGAAAAACTGCTCCGCATCCGCCCCACCACACTGGCCCAAGCGAGTCGGATCAGCGGTATCACACCGGCCGACGTGGCCCTGCTGATGGTGCACTTGTAGAGCGGAAAACTCAAGGCCCCGCTCACGTGGCCGGGACCATCCCTCGCTTCCGCAACTCGCTGAGAATGTCTTGTACGATCCGAGCGACTTCATCCGGTTTCACGTCCCCTCCCGCCGGACAACCTCCGATCGGTTGGTCCGTGAAACCTTCGGCGGCGAGCAGACATTGGAGCTGCCGGCTCAGTTGGCCCAATTCCAACTGCTGATCGGCTGACTGGGGTTGACGTCCCACACCCGTTTGAATTCCCCGCAGTCGCAAGGCGGCTCGAAAGCCTTCGGGGAATTCCGAGTTCAGAATCATCGCGTCAAACAGGTGCAACAGCCGATACTGCAGGTCCCGAGCTTCGTCGAGTTTGCCACTGAGAGTCAAGTCGTAAAGTTTCCGAGTGATCTCGGGCACCACGCCGCTGGTGGCATTGGTCCCGCCGTCGCAGCCGATCAGCAGCATCGGCATCAGTGCCGCGTCCCAGCCGGTCAAGAAGCTGAACTCAGGGCGAATGGTTCGGACGGCGGAAATCATCCGCATCATGTGCGGGAGGTCTCCGGAGGAATCCTTGATCGCCACCACTCGCGAGCATTCCTCAGCAAGTCGCTGCACGGTCGGCACGTCGATCGGCGAGGCAAAAAGCGGGATGTTGTACAGCGTCACGTCGATCGGGCTGTTGTCGGCGATTTCCTTGAAATAGGCGTACACCCCTCGAGCACTCAGTTTGTAATAGAATGGCGAGACGATCGCGACGGCCCGAACACCGAGGTCGTGGTAGTACTCACAAGCTCGAATCGTCTCCCGAGTGTTCGCCTCGGCCGCCCCCGCAAGAATGGGGACTCGTCCCGCCGTTTGGTCCGCCACGATCGCAATGATCCGCCGACGCTCTTCCGCCGTGAAGCGAAGGAACTCCCCCGTGGAACCATTTGGATACAGACCATGGACACCCCGTTCGATCAGCCAGTCCACATAACGGCGAAGCTCACCTTCTTCAATCTCCCCATGGCTGTCCAGTGGAACAATGTTGGGAGTAAAGATTCCACGAAGCCGGTTGCTGGTCGAGCTTTTCATCGCGCCTGTCATTTACGTCACGCTCTTGATTTTGGTCGTTATTCTGGTCGTTATTCTGGTTAGATGTCTTGGTCGGCAACTCCGACTGGCAAAACAAAATCCTGGTCGGCGAGCCTAGCCGAAGTTTCGGGCCGAAATTTCGGGCCGAAATTTCGGGCCGACGTTTCTGGTAGAACATTCGGGCCGAAAAGCAGGAAGATGCCGTCGGGGTGGGAGGGTCTCCGTCCGTTTACTCTGGAACTCGAGCAGACCAGACGGAACATTTCCCCCAAACGCTCCATCATAACTCACACTGCTCCATTTGTGAGGCCAACAGGCGAATTCATCTGCGCCGACGGGGGAAAACCAGGGTGAACATGCGGACTATTCGGCGTAATCCGTCACCCCCGGGTCGCCGCCTCCCCCGGTCAAGATTTTCCGCGGAACGGGACAGGAGCAATCATCGGGACTCCCTTTGGGGGATTGGCGAGAACCCACGGCTTTGTCACATTCAGTTTTCGCATGCTGATTCTTCGCACTCAGATTCGCGCACTCAGATTTTTCACACCCATGTCGAGCAGAGAAAAGCAACCTGATTGATGAGCAGGCGACGCAGGGTAAAGCAGGTCAGGACTGAGAGGTCAAGCGGCGGTGGACCGGTTGGCGGGCCCGCCGGCAGTCAAGCTGGCCGTCAATCCAGCAGTCAAGCCGGGAAACAGACCGGCAGCCGAGGTGGTGAACCGTTGAAGCCGGGCGAATCCACTTCCCGGTGGAAACCTTGGCGGGGAGCCCTGGTCGGGCTGCTGACCCTGCTGGCGGTGCTATACCTAATCCGATTCATCACGGTCGAAGGACTGCGGCTGGACTTTTACCAACAACTGGTCACGGTCTACTTGCTCCTTCCCGACGCCTTGTTCACCGATTTCCTGGACCTTTGGACCGATGAGCGGTGGGGGGCCGCCACGGTTCTGGACCGAGTCCCGGTCTTGCTCGGCGCGTCGATCTATCTGCTGGCCGGTTGGGGAACCGGCCGATTGCTCCTGGCGACGGTTCCCAAATGGTTGGCACAATGGACCGGTTTGGAGGTGGCCCTGTTTTCGCTCGCCATTGGGCTCAACTTCTGGTCCAGCTACGTGGTCCTGCTGGGGTGGATTGTCGGTTTCCATTGGCCGCTCCTGCTGCAGATTCCCATGGTTCTCCTGCCGCTGGCCGGGATGGTGCTCCATTTTCGTGGTCCCCGGCTGACTGGCGATGCAAGCACTGCAGGAAACGCGGAGATCGGCACCATGGGCCAACCGACAACCGAGGTGGCGGACCGGCGAAGTGGCGGCACGCAGGATTCCGGAGTAGCCGATCAGTTGGAGGAAGCGGCAAACCTTCCTGGGTGGCGTCCCGAATGGCTGCTCTTGATCTTGGTTCCGATTCTCGTCATTTACTTTCTGACCGCCGCGCTTCCCCCCTGGGAGTTTGACGTCCGCGAGTATCATTTGCAGGTTCCCAAGGAGTGGTTTCAGGCAGGGCGAGTGACGTTCCTGCCTCACAATGTGTACGGCAACATGCCTTTGGGTGCCGAGATGCCCGCGCTCATCGCGGCGTTTTGGATCCCGGGTTCGATGGCATGGTGGTGGGGAGCACTTGTGGGGAAGGTTGTGATTGCCAGTCTGGCGGTGGCGACTTCCCTGGCGATCTACGCCTTTGGTTGCCGCCACTTTCATCCCTGGGCGGGAGTGATCGGGGTGATCGTTTACTTGACCACTCCCTGGGTTTTTCACGTATCGGTGAACGGACTGGTTGAGGGAGCCCTCGGCTTCTACCTCTTCCTGGCTCTACAGGCACTGCTGATGCCCTCCAGCCACCCTCCCTCCCCTAGTCGAACCTCTCTACTAACCAGTGGTTACTTGGCGGGGGCCGCGGTGGCCTGCAAGTATACGGGCTTGGTCTTTGTCGTTTTCCCTCTGCTGCTGCTGGTCGGCTGGCGATGCCGCTCCCTGGGAATCCGTGGATGCTCGATCGCTTGGACCCTCTTCCTGGCCCTGGTCGTCCTGGGTTGTGGCGTCTGGTTCGCGAAGAACCTGGCCCTCACGGGAAATCCGACTTATCCGCTGCTGTACAGTCTGTTTGGTGGCGAGTCTTGGGACGAAGAAAAAAACGCACGCTGGCAGGCGGCCCATGGCCCGCAGCCCAATCAAGCGGGATATCGCTACTCATGGGCCCAATTACGCGCATCGTTGATCGATCTGGGCTGGTACAGCGACAAGCTGACCCCGCTGCTGGTTCCGCTGCTTCTGTTCGCTTTGCTACATCGACAGCGGCGTGATCTCCAGGCAATTCTGGCGGCTTTCTTGCTCTCGAATTTCGTCACTTGGTGGCTGCTTACGCACCGCTACGATCGGTTCTTCGTCCCCAACCTCCCCGTGCTGGCGGTGCTGGGAGGTCTGGGTGGGGCTTGGCTGGCGTCGCGCTCCGGATGGCGAGTGGTGATGCTATCCCTGCTATCTCTGACCGTGCTGGTCAACACGCTGTTGGTGTCCAGCGGCATCTTGACGGGAGACAACCGTATTCTGGTCCCCTTGGAAGTGTTGCGAGTCGATGCGTGGCGAAGTCCGCGGGTTCATCCGGCCCACCGCTATCTGAACCAACATGTTCCCGCGGGACATGCCGCGCTACTGGTCGGTGAGGCCCAAGTTTTCGACTTGGAAATCCCTATTTACTACAGTACCTGCTGGGATGATTGTTTCTTGGAAATCTGGATGAAGGGGAAGTCGCGAGAAGAACGGCTGGAGGCGCTGCGGCAGCGTAATATCTCGCATGTTTTCGTGCATTGGCATGAAATCGAGCGTTATCGCTCGCCGGGCAACTACGGCTTTACCGACTTTGTCACTCACGATTTCGTGCTGGGCGAACTGGTCGAACAGCAGGGGATCCTCCGACCGATTCACGTCCCCACGGACGATGGCTGGCTTGACCCCGACTTCGGACAGGTGTTCGAAGTCGTCGGGGATTGAACGATCGAGCGTCTTCGCCTAGGCTGACGACCGAGTGAGAGTAAGCTCCATGGGAAGGTACGGCTTCATTGGAAAAGCGAGAACGCGATGGACGCGAACGATGGCGTGGCAACGGATATTTCCCGCCGCTTGGATACTCAATCACGACACCGAGCCTCGGTCCTCGCGAACCCCTCGGCCAGTGGTTCGCATGAGCAGCTACCCCGTGAGCCGGTGAATGGCCTTCAGGGTGGCAATGGCCTTCAGGGTGGCAATGGCATTGGCGTCAGTAACGGGATCAACGCCAGCCGAGGTAGTCTTAGCTTTAGCTTGACCTCGCAAGACCATCCGCGGGACTTCGTGGATGAAGTGGATTCCCAGGATCTTGAGGAAATCCGAGCGGCCACTCGACGCACGTCCGATTGGCTATGGAATCGACAACATCCGGATGGTCATTGGTGTGCGGAACTCGAAGGGGACACCATCCTGGAGAGCGAGTACATTTTGCTGTTGGCCTGGCTGGGCGAGGAGTCCAGTGCTCGGGCCAAACAGGCCGCCCGCTACATCGCGGAACAACAGTCGGACGACGGTGGCTGGTCCTTGTTCCCAGGCGGACCATTGGACGTGACCGTGAGCGTCAAAGCCTACATGGCATTGAAACTGACCGGGACGCCCGCGACATCTCCTTCCATGCAGCGTGCTCGTGAAGCCATTTTGGCAGCGGGAGGAGCGGATCGAGTCAACAGCTTTACGCGTTTCTACTTGGCCCTTCTGGGACAGATTCCCTTCGACCTTTGTCCCGCCGTGCCACCGGAACTGGTTCTGCTTCCCGATTGGTTCCCCGTCAACATCTACCGCCTCAGTTCCTGGTCGCGAACCATCTTCGTGCCGCTCAGCATCGTCTGGGCTCTCCGCCCCGTAAGACAACTTCCCCCGGAACAATCGATTACGGAGCTGTTTGTCCAGCCACCCGACAAGTGGCCGCCACTTCGCTCTCCCGGCACGCAGCCCCCACGCCATCCACTGAACTGGGAAACGTTTTTCCGTGGCACGGATCATCTCTTGAAGGGAATGGAACGTCTGCGAATTCGACCATTCCGGCGGCGGGCCCTCCACTCCGCTCGCGACTGGATGCTGCAGCGATTCGCCGATAGCGACGGCTTGGGGGCAATTTTTCCACCGATCGTGTGGAGCATCATTGCCCTGCGAGCGCTGGGACATTCCGCCGACGACCCCTCGGTCATGGAATGCCATCGACAACTCGACGCCCTCATCCTCCCGGAAGACCAGGCCGAAACTTCTCCCTCCATTCGCCTTCAGCCCTGCAAGTCACCGGTCTGGGATACGACGTTGGCCCTCCGGGCCTTGTTGGCTGCGCAAGGGACGCAGCCCGAGGTCACGGCTGGTGAGCTGGATGGAGTGGAACGAGCGGTCCAGTGGCTACTCGACCGCGAAGTCCGACAGGCGGGAGACTGGCGTCGGCGAGTGAATGTAGAACCTGGCGGGTGGTTCTTCGAATATCGAAATCTGTTCTACCCCGACGTGGACGATTCGATCATGGCCATCATGACGCTGGGGGCAGCCCGCGAACGGCTCTTGCACAACTCCGATCCAGGAGAGCGGCATCTCGACCTGGGAAGTCAGGCGTCCACTTTGAGTTCCGTGGAACACGAAAGTATCGCGCCGGACGTTCAACACCGACTGGACCAGGCGGCTTCCATTGAGGGGGCTCGAGAACGGGCGGTCCGTTGGGTGCTGGCGATGCAGAATCGGGATGGGGGCTGGGGAGCATTCGATCGCGACAACGACGCGGAATTTCTTTGCCATGTCCCGTTCGCCGATCACAACGCCATGATCGATCCCAGCACGCCCGACATTACGGCTCGTGTCTTGGAATCGCTCGCCTCCTGGGGCGTCGGTCGAGAGCATGCCGCCGTCATACGGGCGCTCCGTTATCTTTACAACACGCAGGAAGCGGATGGCAGCTGGTATGGCCGCTGGGGTGTGAATCACATCTACGGAACATGGCAGGTGCTGGTGGGACTGGCCAGCATGGGAATCTCCCCCACTGACCCGGCCATGCGGCGGGGGGCCCAGTGGCTACTGGCCTGTCAACAAGATTCAGGTGGCTGGGGCGAGTCGCCTCTGAGCTACGATGACGCGTCGTGGCGAGGTCGCGGACGAGCCACGGCCTCGCAAACCGCATGGGCCATACTCGGGCTGCTGGCTGCCGGGTTTGGGAAAGAAGAAGCCCTTCGACGCGGCGTCAACTACTTGCTTCAGACGCAGCGCCCCGATGGGGGTTGGGACGAGCCAGAATTCACGGGGACCGGTTTTCCGCGAGTCTTTTACTTGCGTTATCACATGTATCCCATTTACTTTCCCCTGTTGGCCTTGTCACGGGCTTACGAAGCGCTCGAGCGGTAATTTCCATGTCTGTACCCATTTCGCAAATGGTCTCGGTCGCTCGGCACGTACTCGGTTGCAAACTGCGAGGTCGGCGCCGCTATCCGCTCGTCTTGATGCTCGAGCCTCTCATGCGCTGCAATCTCGCGTGTGCCGGTTGCGGCAAGATCCAGCATCCTCAGGCCGTGTTGCGCCGACAGCTGACGCCGGAGCAATGCTTTCAAGCCGTGGACGAGTGCGTGACGCCGATCGTCTCCATACCGGGAGGCGAACCGCTGTTGCATCCGCAGATCGGGGAAATCGTCGAGGGGTTGGTCCAGCGTAAACGGTTTGTCTATCTCTGCACGAATGCTCTGAAGTTGGTGGATTCCCTGTCTCATTTCCGACCCAGCAAGTACTTGGCCTTCTCGGTGCACCTGGATGGTCCCCGCGAGGATCATGATCGGGCGGTCTGTCGAGATGGGGTCTTTGATGTTGCAATCGAGGCGATTCGCACGGCGAGAAAGCAAGGATTTCGAGTCACCACGAACACGACTCTCTTCCAAGACTGCCAGCCGGATCGAGTTCGCCTTCTGTTCGATCAATTGATGGAACTGGGTGTCGAAGGAATGATGGTATCCCCCGGGTACGCCTATGCGAAGGCTCCGGATCAGGAGCACTTTCTGGGTCGCGAGCAGACGCAGCAACTCTTTCGAAAACTCTTTGCTCCCAGCCGTCGTCGCTGGCGGTTCAATCAAACCCCTTTGTTCATCCGATTTTTGCAAGGTGAGTACGCGCTGGAATGCACCCCTTGGGGAAGTCCCACCTACAACATTTTCGGCTGGCAGCGCCCTTGCTACTTGCTGGACGAAGGCTACTGTTCGTCCTTCCAGGAACTAATGGAAACAACGGATTGGTCTCAGTACGGCCGTGCCAGCGGCAATCCCAAGTGCCAGGACTGTATGGTACACTGCGGGTATGAGCCGAGTGCCGTGGAGGCGACTTTCGGTTCCTGGAAAGGCTTTGCGACAACGGTTCAGCTCACGTTGGCTGGAACCGCAAAACGCTGACTCGGCTCGCGTCCGCAAACCGTCGCTTGAGGCTCGCCCCCCTCGAATCCTTGCGAGCCCCTAATCCGTGGGAACCACGAAAAGGGTGGAGTCATGTTATTGCGATTGCTGGTTGGAAATGCGGTGCGTCAGGCGACCGAGGGGATTTATCAAGACGCGATGTCTCAGGCCGCGCGGCTCATGGCTCAAACTCCTGGGTTGTCTGGAGAAGTGAAAGTCCCTCGAGAATGTCAGATCGCGGTGGTGTTCGCGCTGAGCGTCGAGTCGTCGGGGCTGGTGGACAAGTTGAGCGACCCCGCCGCCGGCCGCTTCCAACATTCCGTGGAGCGGTTCGGACGCTGGGAAGGCCTTCCACTTCGGCTGGTGGAAACGGGCGTCGGGATGGAACATGCCCGGACGGCCATCGACGAGATGTGGCGGCGGGGAGAAGTGAGCTGGGTCGTTTCCGCCGGATTCGCCGGGGCGTTGACGCCGGAAATGAAGCGGGGCGACATTCTCATGGCCAGTTCGGTCGTCGGCCCCGAGGGGATTCCACTGGAAGTAGGATTTCAGATCTCTCCCCAGGTAGTCCAATCCAATCCGCACCTGCATGTGGGACGCCTGGTGACGGTCGATCATCTCGTCAGTCGCCAGGAGGAACGGCAGGAACTGGCGGCGAAACATGACGCCATTGCTTGCGACATGGAAACGGCGGCGATCGCCGAGGCTTGCCAGCGCCGCCAGGTCCGGTTTCTCTCCGTGCGCATCATCACGGACGCTTTTGACGACCAGCTTCCCATGGAAGTTGAAAAGCTCTTGCAGCAGAAGACGACCGTCGCGAGGTTGGGGGTTGCGGCCGGAGCCATTTTCCAGCGCCCCGGCGCGGTGAAGGATCTCTGGAAACTGCGCGACGAAGCGAGTCGTGCTTCGGAGCGATTGGCCGGCTTTTTGACCGGCGTGCTCCCCCAACTGCCGGTCACTGATCCGCATGACGACTCGGACAATCCCTCTCCTCCCGAAAACAACGCCTGAGGGAACGGCAAGCATCACATTGCCCGACTCGATATCGGCAGGTTGTCGTGCCGGTGGAATCCCATCGGCATGAATGACATAGTCTTGTCACTTTTCGAGTCGGGGAGAGGAAAGGCGGCGGACTCGGGAGAGTCCTTGCACTCTCGACTCGGGGAGAGTCGAGCCACGTGGCTCCGTTCTCCTGAACGGAGAGTCCGCCGACTCTCCCGAGTCGACGCACCCACTTCCCCAACCCATTTCTTAACGTTGGCGTCAAGGCGACTAAACCACTGAAGCCACACGACTTACAGTTCAGGGCATCGCCCGACCTGGCGCTGTCCAGCCCGACTCAAGAACTGCGTCAGCCGGCTTTGAGGGAGATCCGGCTGAAGGATCCTGGCGGGCTGTCCGAGCTGATGCAGGATGGCTTCGGCTGCCAAGTAACCGCTTCGGACCGCCCCTTCCATGGTGGAGGGCCAACCGGTTTTCGTCCAGTCTCCGGCCACTGCCAATCGAGGAAACGGAGTTCGCTGGCCGGGCCGCTTGGATTCCAGCCGAGGAGTGAGCGAGAACACCGCGTCCGCCTGACTGACCACTCGCCAACGCAGCAATTGAGCTTCGTGGGCGGAGGGCCAGAGAGCCTTCAAATCGGCCAGCACTTCGTCCCGTATCGATTCACGTGGGCGCCCCGCCAACTCGCGTGACGCGCTGATGACGACTTGATAGTAATGTTCGTATTCGTTACGCGACTGAGTGGGAACATGGGATCGTTGATTGCCTTGCAGGGGGACCGTGCCGTCCACGCGGCGAAACACCCATTGACTAAGACGCCCCACGATAACCGCGTGCGGCATGGAAAACAGAGGACGATCGAACCAGAGGTGGACGGCGGTGATCGGCGAACTGGTAATCTCCTCGGCAATGGCCACATGGGGCAAGTCGTTCGACGGTCCGCCGTCCCATAACTCCTTCAGTCGGCGCCATGGGACCGCCACGATAACTCCATCAAACTCACTCGAGCCGATGGCAGTCCGCAAAGACCAGCCCATGGCCTGTTGGCTCGCCGGCGAGCCCGCGGCCCGCGACCAGTCAGCAATCGAGTGCGTCTCCCGGCTTGCCGCCGTGCCGGCGTCCCTGCTGGCCGAGTTGTCCCGAATGGGGCTGGGCAACTGCTGCGGGGCCGAAATCGGGGCGATCGAATTGACCCGAGTTCCAATATAAGTGGCAACCCCTTGTCGCTCCAGTTGGCTGATCATCTGACGGTATAGTGCGTCCAGCGGAATGGTTGGGATCCATAGTTCGTAGGCGGAGCGGGCAGCCAGAAAACCGTCCAGAAAGACTTTACGACCGGCCGAGAAAGAAGCTCGATCCAGCGTTTCACCCAATGCGCTGATCAAGACCACGCCCCAAAATCGTTCCACCGCCGCGGCGGTCTGTTTCTGCTGGGACAACCATTCCGCCACGTTTCTTTCTGCTTGCTCGGAGTCAGCTTCGCTCGGCGACCGAAGCAGATTCCACATCGCTTGGGCAATCCGCAGTTTGTCTCCCCATCCAAGGTAGGAAAGCTTGAGAAGCGCGGGACCCAGGTGAAGTGGAGCGGGGAGCCCGCGGGTGGCGGCAAACCGATGGGATCGGCCATCCGGAC
>JBJHCD010000036.1:0-11017 GCA_050485845.1 Pirellulaceae bacterium
ATCCAAGACTGATCGGGCGTATTCACCCAGCGGACGATTTCTCGACCCAGTTCGATCATCTGCCCGCCGGCCAGCACCAGGGCCGCGCCGCCCGGCAGGAGGATGATCAGGACCACGGCAAACGTCGTCGCTCCGGCCGCCAGCCGCTGATGCCCTCGAAAAGCTCGTCCCACCCACTGATGGATCGGGCGGAACAAGACGGCCAGCACGGCCGCCGAAAGGAGCGAAAAGATAAACGGTCGGATGACCTGAAAAAACAACAGGCCCATCGCGACGACCGCGCCGATCAGCAGCCATAGGGAAAGTTTTTTTGACATCGCCGGAAAATCCTTATCCGCATTCAAACGATCTGCCTGTCGCCACGAGAGTCTCCCCATGGTTCCGCACGACCAGCTTACGGACCTCGAGACCGCGATGCTAGACGACGCGGAGATTGGAGGCCATGGTGACATGAAGACGCGTGAAGGCATGTCAAGTCGCATGTAGGCGACAAACGCGATCGGAGCAATGGCTCGATTGGCACGGAAGCGTCATGAACCGATCCACGGCCAATGCGGGGACGAAAAGCCCGATCGGCATGGCTGCCGAGGGGGAGTGCCATCCCGGGGTGTCGTGCGGTGAGGTTGGTTGAGGGTTGCGGCTCCCGTGCGCGCCACTCCGCCCCGCCGGGAGCAGGCCAGGATTTCCTGAAGGACTCGGCCATGCACTTCGGTCAGGCGATAGTCGCGGCCGGCGTAATGAAACGTCAGCCGTTTGTGATCCAGCCCCAACTGATGCAAGATGGTTGCATGCAGGTCGTGCACGTGAACCTTGTTGTGGACGGCCCGGAATCCAAACTCGTCCGTCTCTCCATAGGTCATTCCACCTCGGATTCCAGCCCCGGCCAGCCACATGGTGAAGCCGTGGTGGTTATGGTCGCGGCCATCGCCATTTTCCGATGTCGGAGTCCTTCCGAATTCGCCGCCCCAAACGATCAGCGTATCTTCCAGTAGGCCGCGTTGCTTGAGGTCGTTCAGCAGTGCCGCCGTCGGCTGGTCGATATCATGGCAAAGCTTTTTGACCGATTCGTTATGCTTCGAGTGGGTATCCCAGGGCTGTCCGTTGCCGTAGTAAAGCTGGACGAAACGAACGCCTCGCTCGACCAACCGTCTGGCCAGCAGACATCCGTTGGCGTAGTGCCCTTCGCCGTAGGCGCGTCGAGTGTCGGCGGTCTCCTGGTTCAAGTCAAACGCTTCATGGGCTTCGGTTTGCATCCGATAGGCCGTTTCCAGCGAAGCCATGCGAGCTTCGAGGGCCTGGTCGGCTCCCTGCTGCTCGAGGTGCAGTCGGTTGATTCGCTGCATCAAATCGAGCTGCCGGCGCTGAGTGGCAAGATCCTGGTTGTTGTTCCGAAGAAAGGGGATCAACTTTTCCGGCGCCATGTCGGAATGATTGACATAGGTTCCCTGGTGGGCCGAGGGGAGAAACGCGCTGTTCCAGAGTACGGAGAATCGGACGGGACGACCTGGGCAGAGGACGATGTATCCAGGCAAGTTTTCGTTCTCCGTCCCCAGGCCATACTGGAACCAGGCTCCCATGCTGGGGCGAGTCGGGAGGATTGTCCCGTTATTCATCTGCAGCAGTGCCGGACCGTGGTTGGGGTTGTCGGCGTGCATTGAGCGGAGCACGCAGATGTGGTCGATGCACTCCCCTAGTTTCGGAAGGAGTTCACTGACCGGCACGCCGCTTTCACCTCGTGGAGTGAATTTCACCGCCGACGGAAGCAGCCCTCCCGTGGGCCGTTCGGTCCGCAGGTTCGCTCCCTCGGGACGCTGCCCCGCATACTTTTCCAGCGCCGGCTTGGGATCGAACAGGTCGGCCTGGAAGGGGCCTCCATTCATGAACAAGTGGATGACTCGCTTGGCACGCGGCGCGAAATGAGGTCCGGGAAGTGAGGCTCCCTTCGCTTGGGCACGTGTCGGTTGGGCCAGTAGCGACGCGGCGCCGAGCATGCCGAGACCACCTCCCAATTGCTGGAGCAAGTCACGTCGGGAAACGGAGTGGAGTTGCGAAGTGGATGAATTCATCAGCGTGCTGCCAATCGAGTCACGGGGAGATGGTATGCAAATGGATCAGTCGACAAACATAAACTCATTACTGCCCAACAAGGCGTGAGCATATTCAATCCAGACGCCATCAGTCGGTTTCGACCGAGTTGGTGAGGCTTCGGATTGATCCGAATCATCGGAGTTGGCGGTTTGCGAGTTGATGTTCCGTGATGGGTTACTTTGTGTTTCGTTATTCGAAGAGTCGTCATTCGAAGAATCGATGGCGGCCGTCGGAAACGACTCGGGAAAGTCTTCCAGATATTCACGAGCCAGTTGCAATTCGGCGGGCGTCGCGGAGCGACCAAACAGCAGTTGGTGGGCTCGGTCGACGCCGGACTCCAGTGAGTCCGGATGCTCGGTCTGAAGCCGCTCGGCAAGGTGTCGAGCTTGCTCGACAACGAACGGGCTGTTCAGGACGTACAGACCTTGAAGCGGCGTGGTAGTCTGTTGGCGTCGAGGACTGTGCAGGCCCGGGTCGGGGAAGTCATGCATCAGCAGTGTCTTGGAGACCTCGCGTCGATGGACTTCCGTGTAGACCGTGCGACGTCGATTCTCGGTGCTCTCCAGCGGCAGCGCCGGGCCTCCGACTGTCAGGTCCAGCTGGCCTGAAACGGCCAGCATCGCGTCGCGCCAAGGTTCCACGTCCAGTCGCCGTCGGTTCATTCGCCACAGCCAAATGTTGTCAGGGTCGAGGGCATGGTTCTGTTCGTTTCGAGCACTTGTCTGACGGTAGGTGGCCGAGTGGACGATTTCTCGATGGAGCCACTTCAGCGACCAGCCATTGGCGACGAATCGAGCGGTCAAGTCTTCCAGTAACTCGGGATGGGAGGGGGGAGAACCGAGTCGTCCGAAATTGCTTGGTGTATCCACCAACCCGCGTCCGAAATATCCTTGCCAAATCCGGTTGACGATCACGCGAGCGGCCAGGGGACCCGCTTCCTCGAGAATCGCGTCGGCCAGTTCGCGTCGTCCACTTCCCTGCTGAAGCGGCCGTGGTTCGTCATTGCTGAGCACGGTGAGGAAGCGGCGGGGAACGATGGGGCCCAGCCGATTAGGATTCCCTCGAATGAAGATGTTCAGGTCTTGTGCCTCCGGGCGATAAACCAACTTGGTTCCCGCCTGTGGCTCGTCTCCCGCCATTTCAACGTACAGGGCTTGGTCCTCGACCACGTGAGCCAAGGGGGTGTGGTAATCCGGCGTGGTGGATTCGATTTCCTTGATCTGGCTCTCCAAAGCGGTGATCTCTTCCTCCGGCTTCGGGTTCTGCTTGCGCAACTGCTCCAGCTTCTCCGTCAGTTCCGCCACGTTCGCCTTGGCGGCCTCCACCGGAGCGTACTGTTCGGGTGGGATCATCGGCTTTTGAGTGGGCCGGAGACTGGCAAAGACCCCGGCCAGGGCATAGTAGTCCTCGTTACTGATCGGATCGAATTTATGGTCATGGCATCGCGCGCAGGCGACCGTCAAGCCGAGAAAGGTGCGACTGACCGCGTCGACTCGCTCTTCCCACTCATCGGCCACGATTACCTTGATGATGTCGGGCGGCAGAAGAAGCTCTTTGAAATAGGTGGGGCTGAGTGCCAGGAAGCCGAGCGCGGGGAGGTCGGCCAGGTCCGTGTGCTCGAGTAGATCCGTGGCAAGCTGACGTCGGACGAACTCATCGTAAGGGAGATCGTTGTTGTAGGCCTGAATGACCCAGTCGCGATAGAGATGAGCCTGAGTCGTGTTTCCCAACCAGGACTCGGTGGAGTCCGAGTAGCGGGCCAGGTCGAGCCACATGCGGCCCCAGCGTTCGCCATGGCGCGGGGAGTCCAGCAGACGTTCCACCAGGAGATCGTACGCTTGGGGCGAGTCATCTTCGACGAACTGCTGGATCTCTTCGGGGGTCGGCGGAAGTCCAGTCAAATCGAAGGTGAGTCGCCGAATCAATGTGGCTCGATCCGCCTCCTCGGAAGGGGTCAGCTGCCGTGCTCGCAATTCTGCCAGAATGTAAGGATCAATCCTGGTCCGCGACCAATCGTCGTCGGGCAGCATGGGGACCTGCTGCTCGGACAATGGCTGGAACGACCAGAACTGCCGCCCTTCTTCAAAGTCCACTTTGCTGCGTGGCTCGATTCCGTGCGATTCGGTGGAAGGGAATGGCGCGCCCCGAGCCACCCAATCCTCAAGAAGGCGAATCTCTCGATCATGCATTTTTCCGGAGGGGGGCATGTCATAGCCGAGTCCGTCGTGGCGAACTGCTTCGATCAGCAGGCTTTCCTCGACCTTCCCCGGCACGATGGCCGGGCCGCTGTCGCCACCGTGAATGAGGTGATCGCGCGTATCAACTCGCAGCCCTCCCTGGAGCACGGTGGACTCCGAGGAGTGGCAGGCATGGCAGCGTTTGTGCAGGAGCGGTCGGATCTCTCTTTCGAAAAACTCGTAGTCCGCGTCGGAGAACTCCCAGGTCATCTCGCTCGACTCGACCGACTCGGTGGACTCGATCGATTCAGCGGATGCGACCAACTCGTCTCCTTGTGTCTGACTTTGGCCCAAGGCGAAGCCCGCAATTGCGCAGAAACCGAGTACGACTCGCCACAAGGGGAACAACATCCTCGCGTTCCCCATTCTTGCGGGCCTTGTTCTTACGGTCCTTACTCTCACGGTCCTGGCGGCCGGTTGGAACGGAGGTTGCTGGTCACGATCTTGGGGCGGACTTGACGACGGGCCCTCCGAACGGGCGAGGGAATCAGTCGGGAGATTGGAAAGCATGGTGGGTTCAACGAGGGATCGCGGCCGACAGCCTCGCGGCGAAATAGTGCGTGGAGGAGTGTCGGCGACAGGTGGGATCAGAGGGTGGTGGGAACGCCCCTGATTGTCGCTTGATCGCGGGGAGAACTCAAGACAAGCGGCGAAAAGGAGGGGGAAATGTGTCAGCAGCAATGTGCCAGGGTGTCTCGGGATTGCCCCCCATTGATGTCGTGCTGGTAGCTATGCCGGTAGCCCGAGGCACAAACCGTCGGGATGACCCCGGGACCCTCCACACTAGCCCGAGGCGCGAGCCGTCGGGATAGCCCCGGGTACACGCCCCCCACGCAATCTCCGCACGCCGAATGCGCCAGCGCGGAATGACCCCGGGTACCCGTCCACACTAGCCCGAGGCGCGAGCCGTCGGGGTAGCCCCGGGTACACGCCCCCCACGCAATCTCCGCACGCCGAATGCGCCATCGCGGAATGACCCCGGGTACCCGTCCACACTAGCCTGACCTCTGTCGGCGAAACAGAAACCGGATCATCCCCGACGCTCACTTCCACCGAACTCTGCGCAGCCCACCCTTCCGCTCTCTTCGCTTCCGTTCATCCTCGCGGGACAACTCTCGTATCCGCGGGGGGGCCGACTGGTCCCTGGTAAGCGTGTATCCGGCGCATCCCTCGCTAGCGAGTTCGTGGAATCCACAATCGGGGGGCGGTATCAAATCCGAAGACACCCTACGGTTATTACTACGAAGACACCCTACGGTTATTCTACGGTGATTCATCGGGGGGGCCGACTGGTCCCTGGAATGCGTGTCCCCGGGGAAACCCTCGCAGGTGAGTTGTGGCTACCGGTGAGCGGGGGGCTGTCCCGTGGAAGGCGTGTCTCCGGGGTATGCATCGCTGGAGGGTTATTGGTTTGGTCATTCGGGTGGGTCCGTCGAGTCCGAAGACACCCTGTGGATATTGGGGTGGGTCTGTCGAGTCCGAAGAGACCCTGTGGATATTGGCGACGAATGCGATTCCGAGACCGAGCGTCGCCGAGGCAAACGGGCGAACGTTGCGGCCTCGGAACGTTCCCTCGGAAAGAAAGCCGACTTGCTCGGCCGCCAGAGGGTTAGTGATGGGGGCTAGTAGCTGGCCAGTCGTGGCCCCTCCGGAACGGGTCCGAAGGAGGCCGGGAAGAGAGCGGTAGAGAGCGGTAGAGAGCGGTAGAGAGCGGTAGAGAGCAGTAGAGAGCGGTAGGGTGTCTTCGGATTTCCGAGGGAGGCCGCGTTTGGAGGGATTTCGACGAATTGGCATCCGAAGACACCCTGTGGATTTGCTGTGGCATCCGAAGACACCCTGTGGATTTGGGCACTCGTCGGATTTCATTGGGGAGAGATGGTTGTCGGCTCCCTCCCCCCCCTGGCTGCACAAGGGGAGATGGATCCGCTACGATCAGCCGGAACTGGAAAAACGCTCCTCCTTGCAAGGTGGCACCATGGAAAACTCCTCCTCCGCTGAACGGACCGCTCGACCCCTTCACTGGCGGCTCTGTTTCATGATGTTCCTGCAGTACTTCATCCAGGGGAGCTATTTGCCGATCGCCTCGGTCTATGTCCAGGACGCCTTGGGGTTTACCGCCTCGCAGGTCGGCTACTTCGGCATGGCGCTCGCCTTGGGACCCATTCTGACTCCCTTCCTGTTCGGGCAGTTAGTCGACCGCCACTTCGCCACCGAACGGGTCTTGGCATTCTGCCACTTGGCCGGAGGCGTCGTCCTGCTGGCACTGTTCCGTGAATCCAATGTCTGGCTCGTCATCGGTTTGGGGGCACTGTACTCCGTTCTCTATGTCCCCACCATGATGCTGACGAATTCACTTTCCTTTCATCATCTCAAGGAGTCGGCTCGCGAATTTCCGCTGATTCGACTCTGGGGGACGATCGGATTCGTCGCTCCGGCCTGGTGGATTGAAATGGTCTGGCTGTCGGGACTCGAGGGCGACGAACTCAACTCGGCCCGAGGCCTGGCGTTCATGCTGGCGGGTGGCGCGAGTTTATTGATGGGGGTCTATTGCCTGACGCTCCCCCACACTCCACCCCAACCCGGCAAGGAGCGGGACTTTGCCCCAGGGGCCGTGGTCCAGAGCTTCTTCGCTCAGAGGAACCTCTTCGTCCTCCTGGTGGTCACCCTGCTGGTCGGCATTGCTCACCAATACTTCTTTGTTTGGAACAGTCCCTTTTTGAAGGACATCCTGCGGAGCGGCGGGTGGGAAGGAGCGGCCGAGCAGCGAATTTCATCGATTGGTCAAATCTTCGAGGTCGCGGTGATGGCCGGTTTGGGCCTGGCCATCGTTCGCTTTGGTTTTAAACGAGTCATGTTGATCGGAATTCTGGCCTACATGGTGCGTTGCCTGATCTTCGCTTCGGTCTTTGCCCTGGCATTGCCCTTTGAAGCTCGGCTGGTGCTGGCGGGTTTGGGGCAAGCCTTGCATGGTCTCTGTTTCGGCTGTTTTTTGGCTGCCGCCTTCATGTATATCGATCGCGTTATTCGAGTTGATTTGCGAGGGAGCATGCAAACGCTCTACGGTACCACGGTACTGGGACTCGGTTTCTTCGCGGGAGGCTACGTTGGAGGCATTATCGGTGAGTTCTTTACCAAACCGGCGGACGTGACGCCGCTGCGCGAGGCCTGGGGAATTGAATCCACGGCCGGCCTGATTCGGTTTTCTTCGCGGGAAGGGATCGAGCTACTCCGAGATTGGCCCGGAATCTGGCTCAGTTCAGCGGCCATCACCGCCGTGGCCTTCCTGATTTTTGCCGTTGCGTTTCCTCGGCGGGAGAGCGAGCCGAGTGGCGACGATGGCCAGGCGGACTGAAGTGGCTTGGATTCGAGTGACTTCGAATCAGGGCGACGGCTCGATTTTCGTTTTCCAGGAATAACCAGAAATATCCAGGAATTTCCGGGTATATCCGGGCACATTCGGGAATAAAGCTTCCCGGATGCGGATCTTGTGGAGTATCAAGTTCCACTCATTCGACCTCCTTCGATCTCATTCGATCACATTGGGATCCTCGATTCAAAACTCCTTCTCGGGACGGGAGCAGGCGCATGATCCTCGCAAGCCGCTTTGATGTGGTCAGGTCCTTCGCGTGGTCGTTCTTCGCGAAGCCCCCTTCTGACCCGGCGGGATCGGCTCCGTCCATTCCAGCAACTCCAGACACTCCAGCAACTCCAGCGACGCGAGCCACCTTGATCCGAAGGCCGATTGTCGGCAGTTGGCTGTTGGTTCTGGGCTTCGCGGTTTTCCTGGGCTGTGGCGCGCAGCATGACGGCTATCCGACCTACATGCCGAGCGAGTCGATGGACCATGCTTCCTCGGGCGACCCCTCGGGACTCGCGCGACGCGCAGGGAGTTCCTTTGAAGATGGAGGCGAATCGGTTCCTGGCGACGATGGGACGGCTCCGGGAACGGGAGCCGAGTTCGAGCGGAAGTTGATTCAGTCGGCCGAAGCGAGTTTGATCGTGGAGGATTTCGACGCCGTGCCGGAGCGAATTGAGTCGCTGGTACGGCAACATCAGGGATTCATCGCCAATTCCAGGATCGGCGGGCGGCGGGGAGCGAGACGAACCGGTTACTGGCAAGTCCGAGTACCGGCTGAGCGGTTTGAGCCATTCCTGGCGGCCACCTCCGGAATTGGGGAAGTCGTTTCCATCCATCGCAAATCGCAGGATGTGACGGAAGAATACTTTGATGTCGAGGCCAGAATCCGAAATAAGCGGGTGCAGGAAGAGGGACTGCTGAAGATTTTGGAGGAGCGCCCGGGAAAGCTGGAGGATGTACTTGCCGTGGAGCGAGAACTGTCTCGAGTCCGGGAAGAGATGGAACGGATGCAAGGGCGACTCCGGCTTTTGGCCAACCTTACCTCCTTGGCCACGGTGAACATTGAGGTGGAAGAGGTCAAGGGGTTCGTGCCTGCCGAGTCGCCGACATTCGCTCGCCGAATCTCTCGCAACTTCGAAATGTCACTCGATTCGCTCCGCCAGACCGGAGAGTATCTCGTGATCGCGTTGGTGGTGTTCCTCCCTTGGTTGCTGATCGTGGCGATCCTTTACTTTCCCGTATTCCTCATCATTCGCCAAATGATCCGTCGCCTGACGCGGCGTGGATAGCTGTCGGAGAGACGGTTTGCTGTCTCCACTTTTTCCTCCTGGATGAGTTCGTTAATCTGAAGACGTCAGGAGGGGATTTCTGTCGGACGCCGAATGATCGGCTCGTGGGCGAGCCCATGCCGTCCAAGTCGGACTCGAGAAAAGGCGAGTCTCGTGGCGGGGGTGCGGTGGGGTCGCGGGTTAGAGTCTCGTGAAGTGCTCGTGAAGTGCCGCCGGAGTCCCCATGGAGTCCCCATGGAGTGCTGATGGATGAGTTGGAGGGGAGAGGCCGGAGTTGTCATGAATGCACAGTCGTTTGGTTCGACCAATATGCAGATTAGCGAGCGGCACTTCGCCCATATTTATCCGGAAGAAAAGAAGCAGTTACTTACCCAAATGATTCAGGACTACGGTCCTCCGCTCCAGGCTTTTGTCTGCTCGAAGTTCCAACTTCAGCCGACGGAGGCAGAGGATCTAGTTCAGGAGTTCTTGCTCCAGAAGCTTCTCCAGCCATCTCCCGAGAAGAACCTGATGGTGCAATACTTCGAGCGAAAGCAAGCCGTCCCCCGATTGCGATTTCGAGACTACTTGCGAGTCGCTCTGCGAAACAATGTCATTGATAAGTTGCGGCGAGCACAATTGCCGGTCCGGGGTTTCGACGGGGAACAGTTGGAGGAAATCGCCGCCACGGATTCCGATGCCTGGAAACAGGACTTTGACGCGACTTGGGCGAGCAACATTATTCGTATCGCCATGGAGCGGCTACGGGAAGAATGCGAGGCCAGGGAACAGCCCGATGTTTGGATCGTATTTCGTGAGCGGATCCTGATTCCGCTGGAGACGGGGAAGCCGGCTCCCAGCTACGATGAGCTTTGCCGGCAAGGCGAATGGAAGACGGCCAAAATTGCCGCAAATCGCTACCAGACCGCGGTTCGGAAATTCAACCGAGCGTTGCGGGAGGTCATTCGCGATTACTTGTCCGCGGATCAACTTGCACCGACGCGGACGCTGGTCGAGGAAGAGCTGCGCGATTTGCGGCAATGCCTGCGTCGAGCTGGAATGAAACCCCCTCCCGCCCGCCCCAAGACTGACGCGAAACAGGGCCTCGACGAGCGGTCCTGGAGGATCCCATCACCGCAATTGTTGCAAATCAGTGAGAAGCCATCGGATCTTTGGAAGGATCAAGACCTGATTCCCTTCTGGCAACGAGTGCTGGACGAGCCACTGCCGGAACTGATGGAGGAACTGGCGGAGGCGGCTCCGAAGCGGGTTACGCAACAAGGGCGTTCGGAAGAGCTGACAGAGAGAGAAACGGCTGAATCGCTGGAAGAGGTGGAAGATGCGTTGAAAGTAGCGTCGGAAGTAGCGTCGGAAGTAGCGTCGGAAGTAGCGTCGGAAGAAGCGTCGGAAGTGGCCCAGCCATGGACACTCCGCTCGCTGATGTCCGCCTCGCAGCCGCCGCTCGACCTGCTCAAGCAATTGAAGGATCTTTCCAAGAACTCAGCCAACCCCGGCCCTCGGTTCTCCCAGGTTTCGGACGAACCGGTCGAGCTTTTTCCTTATCCCATCAACGTGATGATTTACACCTTGGTCATCGCATTGGCTCGCATTCGCTGGAAAGCTTCCATTTCGCGCGATGGAGACCAGGTGTTTCGCCAGCGAGCTTCCCGGCTGGTTCGCGTCGGATGGCTTGACGCCCAGTCGCGAGAGATCCTCGACGACTGGATATCAGTCATGGACTCAGCAGCATGTTGAGTATGCACGTCACGAGTCAACGTCCCTAGCGGTGAAATCATCGATGTTGCGTTTTCCGGATAAAGGGCTGATGGAACGAATGGGGCACCAAGCGGCAAAGGTCGCTGAAAAGGTACTCTGAAGAGGTGACCTAAAGCAGTCAGTTGATTCCGGGTGATTCCGGGTGAGACTGGGTGAATCCGGAAATCAGGGAGCTGCCTCTTTCGGCGTTTCAGCCGGGCCGACTCGAGTCAAAAAGTCAAACCACTCGCCGTAGCGTTGGTCGTCCAGGGTGATATCCAGGGCGACAATGCCGACTCCCGGTTCGGCTT
>JBJHCD010000036.1:11027-15216 GCA_050485845.1 Pirellulaceae bacterium
CTTCGTCAAGGTTCGCTCGGATGGTGATGGAAAACGTTTCGCGAGCATTCGGCCCCATGGTTCCCTCCAGAACCGACGGTTCGGCTTGAATGCCGGGGGGAGTCCGAATCACGATGCGATGCCTCTGGGGACGATCGCGAAAATTGCGGACGGTGATCCCGACTGGTTTGGCTTCGGCATCCGCCAAGCCGACTCGGTAAGGATAGGCCGACACCCAGTAGGGGTCGAAGCGATACTCGTAGTGAGTTTCCGGGAGCAATTCCTGGTAGATCGCGATGATTTCCCGGGCCCAGTTGTAATAGCGTTGGAGGAACGAGCGGGGATTCGGCATGACAAATGAATGGCTCCCCATGATCAGGTCGGGATCCAGTTCCAGCAGGTACTTGGCCGCATGGAGATAACCTTCCTCGAAGATACAGCTATTGCGAGCCACCACGGCCTCATGGCCATCCTGGTCGGGATCGGCCGGGTTGCCGAAAAGATTGTCGCCCGTGAAGACGATCCTCTGACCATCCAGTTCCAACCAGAGACTGCAGCCGAATTCCGTTTGACCCGGCATCCAGTCGACTTGAATCCGATAGCCCTCCCATTCGATCGATTCCCCATCCTCGAAGGCTTTGTCGATCGGCATGCCGTCAAAACCATCTCCATAGGCCGAGACGAGGGCGGCGTAATCGTAGCGTCGCGGGTTCTCGATGGGATCGACCACTCGGTCGAGCGTCCATGACTGAGCACCATACTTTTCACGCAGTAAGGGACCCAGCAGGAAGTGATCGCCGTGCATGTGGGAGATCCAGAAAGCATCGATCTGCTTCAGCCCAAGATGTTGTCGCATCCCGATGATCAGTTCCTCGAGCATCTCGCGGGGGAGAAGTCCGCAATCCAGGATCAGGCCCCGGCCTTCGTCCGAAATGATGATGGCGAAGTTCCAGCCTTTTTCTGAATCGCTGAGCTTGTAGAGGTGGGGCGTGACTTGGCTGAGACCAGGGACGGCGGTCGGTCGAGAAACCGGATCTCGGTCCTTGCGAGGAAGGTCGAAGACCGGATAGCCACGCAAGTAACTCGCGCGAAAGCCGGCAAGTTTTTCGCGATAGGTGGTCAGTTGGTCTCGAGGATTTTCGACCGACGGGCCGTGGGCGGGAAGGAGCAGGTCGATTTCCGTTTCGATCAGGCGAGCGACCGATTCCTGCAGCACGTCGATTCCCTTGGCGAATCCATAGTCCCACTCGGTGTCGAACCAAGTCACCATCCGAGCCCCGGCATGCATGACACCGCCCGAGAAGGCGACCTTTCGCTCACCGATCCGGACCATGTAGGTCATTCCCCCCGGGCTATTGCCGGGGGTCAGCAGAGCGTGTATCCCGAGACCCGACCACTCCAGTCGCTGGTCATCCTCGAGAGATCGGTCGAGGGGAATGGGGAGTCGAGGGGGACGGACGTAGCTGGCCCCATATACCGAATACTTGTCACCAAGACTGGGGTACCATTTGCGAAAGGAGACCGGGTCCTCGAACAGTTCTCTCTCGATGGTGGAGGCCGCGAGCTGAGTCTGTTGCCGATCGAACAGGGGAAAGCCCTGGCTCCGTTCGCGGTGATGACTGGTGAACAATATCCAGTCGAGATGCTCGATTCCCTGCTGGGTAAGCCGAGCGAGCACGCTTCCGTCTCCAGGGTCGATCACGATCGCTCGATCACCCCGCTGCAGCACGTAGGAGTTGCAGGTGCTTTCCCAGAGATAGAGCGATGTTTCTCCCTCCTGAAGAATCCGAGTCAGTTGCCTATCATTCTCGTTGCCTTCAGCGGACTGCCCGGCCGAGACGAGTAGCAGGCCCATCAAGGAAAGTAGAAAGGGAAGCAGTAGGGGGAGCAGCAGGAAGCGCCCTCTGAGATTCTGCCCGAGCGGCGAGGGAGTTTCAGTTTGGCGAGCGAACGAGGGCCGCCTCGGGTGGCTCGAAGTGAGTCCCCGAGGGTGAACGCCGAAATGGCCGCTTTGTCCCCCGATTTCCGATTCTCCGGGGCGTTCATGTTGACCACTGCAAGCCGATGCGGGACAATCGGGCGACATGATGGGGAAGGCCATGAAGCGGTGCCTCGATTCTGGTAGGTCGCAAACGGTTAAGAGGGTAAATACCTGCTTTTTTCACCGGATATAATACGAACCCGGTACGACGCCATCGTACTGGAAAATGATTCTGCTTGACAAGGAATGAGAACAGCGATGGTACGAGTCGGATTGGCGGGAATTGGATTCATGGGCTGGATACACTGGCTGGCCTATCAAAAGGTTGCCGGGATTGACGTGGCAGCCATTTGCACGCGCGACCCGAAAAAGGCCCAGGGGGACTGGCGCGGAATCAAGGGAAACTTCGGGCCACCGGGGGATGAGGTCGACCTGAGCGGGATTACGGTCCACTCGCAATTGGACGACCTGATTTCCGATCCGAATGTCGATGTGATCGACCTTTGCCTTCCTCCCGGGATGCATGCCGATCCGGCCTGTCGCGCGTTGGAGGCGGGAAAGCATGTCTTCTGCGAAAAACCGATGGCGCTGACCACTCAGGACTGCGACCGCATGCTGGCCGCCGCGGAGAAGTCGGGCAAGCAACTGATGATCGGGCAGGTGCTCCCCTTTTTTCCCGAGTACGCGCATGTGTTGGCGGCGATCCAGCGGGGCGACTTCGGCAAACCTTTGGGAGGTTTCTTCAAACGAGTGATTTCCGATCCCGCCTGGATCCCCGATTTTTACGATCCCGATCGAGTCGGCGGTCCGCTGGTGGACCTCCATGTTCACGATGCCCATCTGATTCGCCTGCTGTTCGGCATGCCTCGGGCCGTCGCCAGCCAAGGGCGTCGCCGGGGCGAGGTGGTCGAGTACTGCTCGACGCGGTTTCAATGCGATGACCCCTCGCTGGTCGTCAGCGCCAACAGTGGCGTGATCGCTCAGCAGGGTCGAGCGTTCACGCATGGTTTCGAGATCCACTGTGAGCGGGCGACATTGCAGTACGAATTCGCCGTGGTGGGGGAAAACCCCGAGTTGCTGATGCCTTTGACGATCTATCAAGAGGATGGATCGGTCACCCGACCCGATCTGGGTGAGGGAGACGGTTTGGATGCCTTCTACCATGAAGTGGAGGAAGTCCGCCGGTCGGTCGAGCAGCAGGAGGCGTCCCCCATTCTATCCGGCGAGCTGGCTCGAGATGCCATTGTGCTCTGCCATCGCCAGACCGATTCCGTGTTCCAAGGGACGACGGTCGGCATCTAGTCGAATCCCCTTTGAGGAGAGTTTCGCGATGAATCAGTACCGGGTTGCTGTCATTGGTCATACGGGACGAGGAAACTATGGCCACGGACTGGATACCGTTTGGCGTGAGCTTCCTGCGTGCGAATTGGTCGCCGTGGCCGACGCGGACGAGCGGGGGTTGGCTCAGGCCGTTCAGCGACTGGGGGCCCCCCAAGGATTTTCCGATTACCGGAAAATGCTGGACGAAGTGAAGCCCGACATTGTGAGCGTGGCACCGCGATGGCTCGACCAGCATCATGACATGGTCTTGGCAGCCGCCGAGCGGGGCTGCCACATCTACATGGAAAAGCCATTCTGCCGGACGCTGGCGGAGGCTGATGCGATGGTGGATGCCTGCGAGCGGAATCGAGTGAAATTGGCGATCGCCCATCAAACGCGGTATAGCCCCAAGTTGCATGTGATTCGCGAAATGATGGACGAGGGAAAGATTGGAGAGGTCCTGGAACTGCGCGGCCGAGGCAAGGAGGATGCTCGAGGGGGTGGCGAAGACCTGTGGGTGCTCGGAAGCCATGTGATGAATTTGATTCATCATTTCGGAGGTGAACCGGAGTGGTGTTTCGCGGAGGTGAGCGAAGAGGGGCGGTCGATCACGCTGGAGGATGTGCGGGAGGGGAACGAAGGGATTGGGCCGTTGGCGGGCGATTCGATCCAAGCGATGTACGGATTAGCGGGTGGGGCCACGGCCTACTTTGGTTCGCGGAGACAGGCAAACGGAGAGCGATTCGGTCTCCAGATTTATGGCTCGACGGGAATCATCGAAATCTTGACGGGCTACCTCCCGTCGGCCCATTACCTGGCCGATCCCGCCTGGTCGCCGGGACGTAGTGGGGCACAATGGGTTCCAATCTCGTCCGAGGGGCCGGGTCGGCCCGAGCCTCTGAAGAATGG
>JBJHCD010000037.1:0-15116 GCA_050485845.1 Pirellulaceae bacterium
GTTGAGCACATCGTGGCGCTCGAGCAGGAAATCGATCGCTGGGAGTCGCACCTTCCTCCCCTGACCCAGTTCATCTTGCCCGGTGGATCTCCCGCCAGCGCTGCGATTCACATGGCGCGGTGCGTCTGCCGGCGAGCGGAAAGACATGTGGTAACTTTGCGCCGGCACCAACCGGAGGTTTCCGAACAAGTACTGCGGTATTTGAACCGCCTGGGGGACCTGCTGTTCGTGTTGGCTCGGGCGACCAATCATCTCGAGGGAGTTCCCGACATCCCCTGGAAAAAACCGGCTCGATGCGATTCTCGCAATGCCGAAGGCTGACAACGCCGTTCGCCCAAGACACCTCCCTTGATCTGCCTTGTATCTTCCTCCGGCCTCATTCGACCAACTTTATTCGACCATCGATAACCCAACGGACACTCGAACTTGTGGCGAGGTGAAAGGAGGCAATTCACCCACCCGCGGTCTGTGGCGCGAACTTGATCTTTTCGATCAGTTTGATGATACCGCCGGTCGAAGGATCGATTCGCCCCGAAATCGAATCCATCGCCTGAACCACGTACTCGTATCGCAAATTGTAGTCGGCATGGATTTCGACTTCGGCCGACTCCTGCACGGATCCGGGGCCGCGGTCATCGCCGATCAGATCACCGATATAGTTGGTCAGCGACGCCCAGGACTCGAAAGCTTGATCATTCAGGACAAACGGCAACTGCAGTTCCCCCGCGCCGTCCGCGTTGAGATGCAACTTCATGGGGGGAATTTGTGACGTGTCGGGAGCACCGGATTCAGCAGCCAACGGCATCTTGATATTGAAATCCCCTTCCATGGCCCCGATTCGAAAGGTCATGATGAAAAAGACCAACAGCTGAAACACGATGTCGATCATCGGGGTCATCTGAATTTCGATTTTTTCGTTTTCGATGAGCGTCGAGTGTCGGATTTTCATGGCCGGCTAATTGCCTATTTCTTCTTTGACACGCAAGATGAAACGGTCGAATCGATTCTCTTGACAGACGCGAATCACATCTTGAACGCGTCCCGTGGGGACATCCTTGTGTGCTCGAATGATGATCGTCGCGTCGGCGGGCGATCGATTCCGCAAAGTCAACGCACTGGTCTCGTTGGCGAGATGCGGCGCGAGCCCGATCAGCTCGACCTCTTGCGTGCCGATAATCACCGTTCCCGAACTGGTCACATGGAGAGTAATCGGAGTCTCAATCGGAGCATCGGGGGGCTTTGCCAGTTGGGCCGAAGGGAGCAGAATTCGTTCGTTTTGTTCGGTCTGCGAAAAGTTGATCAGCACCATGAAAAACGCGATCAACTGGAACGTCATGTCGATCATGGGGGTCATATCCCCCTCATGGATTCGAAATCCCTTCCTCGTGATACGCATCGTGTTCCTCGAGATCAGAACCGGTATTCCCCGGTTGGTCGGCAAAGCCAAGAATTTTGAAAGAGAGATTAAATACGGAGATTAGATGCGGAGAAATTACTACCGTTGTTCCTGGAAGTGTCCCATCAGCTCCTCGCTGCGTATTCCGACTTCCAGGACCAGTTGGGCGATGCGATTACGAAGAATGTTGTAGGCGGCGATGGCGGGGATGGCAATTGCCAATCCGACCAGCGTCGTCATCAGGGCGGTCGAGATACCTTGAGCCAACTCGCTCGGTTTGGGGGTCGCGCCACCTCGAGCGATCACTTGGAACGAATTGATCATGCCATGGACCGTGCCGAACAGCCCGACCATGGGACTAATGGTGCCGATCAAGGCCAAGTAGCTGAGGCGATGCTCCATCTTCATGTTTTCTTCTTCGCCGACTTCCTGCATCGCTTCAATGGCTTGGGCATAGCCGACGGAGACCTTGGCCAAACCGGCCGCGAGAACTTGCCCGAGAAAGGACTCGTCATTGCGAGCCAGTTCATAGGCGTCCTGGTAATTCTTTTCCGCCAATTGGGCTTCAAATCCTTCAATCAACTCGGCCGGGCAGACATTCTCACGGCGCGCGCTGAGGATACACATCACAAACAGTCCCACGAACACGAAGGAGATACCGAGGAAGACGACGGTATAACTGATCCCCAGGGCCCGAAAGGCCCAGGCCAGGACGCTGACCTCTTGAGCCGCGGGAGCGGCCCCTTCGGCCGGCGGGGCCGCGGGAGGAGGTGGAGCGAAAGGATCGACTTCTCCATTGTCCCCCTCTTGTCCCCAGGCGACCATGGCCGGTTCCCAACCGACCGACGCCAGCGTGAAAGCTCCCAGAAGAAGCGCCCAGAGGCAGGCCAGGCGAATTGCCAGGGAATGTCGGATGTGAAACGAACGCCGCATCTTGGTCTCCGTGTATTGAAATTTTCCGCTTGGGGGACTTGGATTTGCCCGCGATATTCTAGCCCCTGAAAAAAACATTGCGAAACGACTTCCCAATTCAGGAGGAGACAACCGACTAAATCCTCCCCCTTGTCGTGGGACTGTAGCGACTGCGCCTCCTATACCAGTTCGAACGCCGCCTACTTCGAAGCCCAAGAGGTCCCGGAGTATCTCGATTTCAGCAGGCTACGGGCCGCCACGGCTCGGTCCGATTTCCCCACGGTGGTCCAGAGTTGTCCCAAGTGATAGAGGGCTTGAGCATGCTCTTCGGGGTTGTTGGGGAACAGCAGGTCCACATGGAGAAAAGCCAAGAGGGCTTCCTTGGGACGATCCGCCCGCAGGTGGCAAATGCCCAGCGTATTGTAAGCTCGGGCAAACAACCTCCCATCCTGAGCGTCGTTGTCTCGAATCACGGATTCGACGATCTCTCGCCCCTCATCCGGCTTACCCGTTTCGGCCAAACATTCGGCCCGCCCGATTCGAGCCAACACTTTTTCACGATTCGCCTCGACCGTGTCGATGGGATTGGCGATTACGGCATCGTACTGCTGAAGTGCCTCGTCGAATTTCTGCTGCGCCACCAGCGAGCGAGCCTGCAAGACCTGTGCTCGAATCCGGGTTTCCGGCCAGGGGGCCGCCGCCAATTTCTGAAAGTAGTCGCTGGCGGATGAATGGCGATTCATGGCAAAGGCAACTCGCCCCACCAATTCGGTCGCCGAGAAATGGTGGTGGCTCTGAGGTCGAGCGGCCAGGAAATCGATCAGGGACTTCGCGGCGGCATTCTTGTCTCCCCCTCCCGCCAGCGACATGTTGGCCAGTGAGTAAGCTCGATAGTATTCCCAGTCCGCTCGGACCAGATCCCGCCGCAAGGAATCGGCTGGAATCCGGTTGAGCAGTGTCAGTGCTTCCTCATACTGCCCCGCCAGGGCTCGAGTGCGGGCCGTTCCCAATTCATTCGGATCTTCCGTGAAGGAAACACTGGCAATCTCGTTGACAGCGAACCGTCGGGCACTTCCGCGAACCTCGATCACGACTTCGGTCGGCGAGACGGAAGTGATCGTCCCCGTGGCCGGTCCGCCGCTCACCGGATTCACTCGATCCCTCTGCGCCTGAGCGGGGAGGGTTCCCAGCAGCAGCAGCGCCGCGGCAAGCAGAATGGTCCGTGCACGAGTACCGGCAGTGGCCGAGCAGACCGGCAACACTCGGCGTGACATCGATCCTCCGCCTTGCTGTCGCCCTGGACGGCGCCCATCGGGGCGAGCCATCGCAAACCGTTTCAGACAGTGGGCCGTTATTCGCTCTCGCATGGCAATGAAAGTCCTTCCCCTCGGGATCAATAGGGTGACCAGCCACCAAGCCGATCGGTCGCTCCGCCGGACAGGTGGCTCATCCTCAACGCTGGGCTTGTTGGTCCGTGGCAAACTCGGCCAACCCGACCGGTCGATCTCCTCGAGCTTGCTGAATTTGTTTCGTCAATTGGTCGAATCGGGGTTTCCAGGAGGTTCCCCCGAGGTCGGGATAAAGTCGGTAGGTGAAGAGAACATCCTGCCGAGCCAAGTCCAGCCATCGTCTCTTCGTCGCGGCATCTTGCTCACGCTTGGCAAACTCAAAACGGCAGAGCGCCAAGTTGTAACGGGCCTCAAAGAAGATCTCCCGGAATTCCTCGCGCCCCGACGTCAGCCTGGCAATTTTTCCCCATCCCCACACGATGTTGGCCGGAGGAGTCGAGCGAATATCGCGATACTCACCCATGATCGCCTTCTCATAAAGATTATGAAAACCAGGCGCCGAGGCCCCCACCTGGAAAGTCTTGGCTGCCTCGACCTGCACGTTGAGCATCTGGTTTTTTTCCGTGAGTATCGCCTTGAAGATTTCCATCGCCTCGCGAAACTCGCCGAGTCGCCGGTGCACGCCGGCGGTTCGAATTTGCAGTGCCAATCCCAATTGTGGATTGGGTAGAAACTCCGGATTCTGACTATGCTTTTCCAGAATCTTCTTATAAGACTCCAATGCCTTTCGATAGAACTCGGCAGCATTGGCGGGAATGCGAGTCGATTCGGAACCCGCCAGCGAATCCGCCATGTTGTAGAAAGTCTCGGCGATCCAATTGAGCACCTGGAAGTCGCTTGCCTCCTGGCTCAATTCCGACAGAAAGAGCGAGAAGCCCTGCGAGAGAACTCGACGTTCCTCATCCGAAGCGAGGTCCATCTGCCCCTTCATGTCGCGGGCCAGTCCCATGTAAACGGCAACCAGGCGTTGTTGTCCGGCAGCATCCGGAGAGACACTCGACTTCAGGTCGGCCATGATTCCCTTCGCCTTGGCCAGCGACTCTTCCGCTCCGCTGCCTTGAAGGTTCCCCAGGTAAGCACGAAGAGCGGTCCGGTAGGTCTCTTCCGCGTAACCTGCCCCCTTCGCCGCGGAATGTCCTCCACCCACGAGTGCCAAGGGGCCATACTTTTCGTCTTCCAACAGACTGATTGCCTCGTCGGCCTGCTGGCTATCGATATAGACTTGCGCGAGGTAGAGAACGCCCATGGCCAGTGACTCGTTGATTCCGGCATCTTTTGAGCGGACGCGGTTCCAGCCGTTGGCCAAAACCTGCTGGGCCTGGTTTTTCCATGTTTCCAGCTCGGCGCGACGCTCGGAAGTATCGAACGAGGTCGCTCCGAACTCCCGTTCCTCCCGACGAAGGTCACTCATCCCCTGCCGGTAAGCCGACCAGAGTGCCCGCCCCACCTTCAATTCCAAGTCGCCTCGCTGCGGCGACGATTCGGGGATTCGTTCCAAACCAGCCACCACCCGATCGAATTCGCCATCGCGAATGACAAAGGGAATGATGGCGTTCCAGGCATCCACGGCCACTGCCTGATCCGGCCACTGGTCGATAATGTATTCGGACACCCCTTTGAGCCGGTCCGTTTCGAAGTCGCGGGCTCCCTCTTCCCCTTGGGAGTAGAGTTGTGCATAGGCAGCCAAGGCAATTTTTCCCGCTTCTCGCGAGGCATTGTCCGCGGGGAAACGCCGAGCGACGAATTCGCTGAGCACTCCCGAATCGAAATAATCGCCTCGCAGAAACAGCATGTGGGCGAGGTAAAGTCGCACGAGATTGACATCTTCCACGGGAACTTCCGAGTCCACCAACTGCAGCGCCAACCGGAAAAAATCAACCGCCTCGTCCAAATGAAGCTGGACGTTCTCCGTGGCTTGTGCCAGCCGCTGCTCCAACTCCTGCTTGGCCTCCTGGTCGTTCTCCGATTCGATTCGAGCCGGCAGCGAATCGATCAGAAAGTTACTGTTCTGCATCGCGTCCATGGCGTCGCGTCCGGCCGTGCGAGCTTCGTTAAACGACTTCGGAGTAGGCCGTTGCTCCTCCGCCTCACTCGCTCCTCCCTGCATGTCAGCCAATATTTTTCGAGCCGCCTCTTGGTGTTCCCCCGGATACTTGGCGACTTCTCGAGCCAACTGGCGGGCGGCCCGAAGTCGCTCCGACGCCAATCGATCTCGTGGATTACTCGCTCGAAGCTGCTCGGAAAATTTCAAATTTGCCCGAGCAAGCAAGAATTGAATCGCGAGTGGTTCCGGTTGCCGAGCGTCGGCGGGACGCAGTTTGGCCAACCACTGGCTTCCTCGATCAACCGCTTCCGCATACCCTTCCGCTGACGACTCCAGCCACACCTCCAGTGCTTGCTTGAGCGCCAATTGCTTGAGGCCACGAAACGCCTCCGAGTCTTCCGGCTCTTCGAGCAGTTCGCGATAGAGCCCCAACGCCTCGGGATATTTCCCCAGATTCTGCAGGCAACGCCCTCGATACAACTTGGCGTATAGCCCCGCCATCCACTGCCGGTATTTCTCCTCGATTCCCCGGTACTCCGACTCGGCCTGCTCCAGCAACTCGCGATACTCGTCCGAATCCTTCTCGACGGTATCGGCCCGCGCTTCGAGCACCATCGCTCCCAGCAGTTGAGATTGCAGGAAGTCACTTCGGATCTGCTCTCGAATCTCGATCTCTTCTCGCTGCGTCTGAGGATCATAGGCCTTGGAATTAATCTCCTGCAGCCTCACTCGCAGCTCATCTCGAGTATTCGTGAAGACCTTGTGGGCCTCGTCATAGACTTCCCGTGCCTCGGACAGCAAGGTCGAGTTCCCTCGCCGCTCCGCCTCCTCGACCTTCATGTTTCCCCGAACCATGAGGAGGTTACCGAGGTAATTTCGAGTGGAATGGGCCAGTCGATGGTGAGGAGACGCGGAAAGGAATTGATCCAGAGACCGCTGGGCTTGGTTGAGCATCTGCTCCCGGCGAGCCAGATCTCGCTCCACACCGGCCGCCATGACCAACGTTCGCCCCCGCTCATACTCGATACTCGACTTCATGGCGGCGGGAGCGAGGGGACTGGTCCGCATTTGGTCCAGAAAATCGAGTGCAGTGTCATAGTAACCCCGCTCTCGAAGGGCTTCCAGGAATTCCTGAGCCGGTGGGGCCGCGTTAATCGGCCCACGGACCGACAGCGCCATCACGACAACCAGCAAGGAGAAAAGCAGCGATGAGAAAAGCAGTCTGGGAAAACAGGATTGGGAATTCCAGCAATTCATTGGTGGGCGTTCACCCCCTGCACAAGATCTTGGAAGTCGAAATCGGCCGAGAAGGCCTGCATGGTCAAGTCGGCCCATGGGGTCCACGCCACTGGCTCGTTGCCAGTCCATCCTGCTGCTCCTGATCATCTCCCCCCCTCATTGAGGCAATCCACTCGGTCCATCTGTCCGCACGGCAAGACCCTCCGTCCTCACCGCGGACCGCCTCGCAATCCATTCTTCCCCGATAAAGGAAAATTGTAAAGTTGTTTTCCCACAAGGGTTTACTTGACAAGTAGCCTCGCCCCCGTTCCCGCTTGCAGCCACCCAACGGGCCGAAACGACGAAACTATTCCTTGTTTCGGGAATGTAGCACAGGATTTCGGATTCCAGCGTCGAGAAACGGGGACTTCCTCCCTCTAAAACGCAATCGGTGACCGATCGTACGCCTGGAGCCATTAGTAATCGGTATACTGAAGTGGGAAAGACGTCGGTCACCGGAGGAACCCATTGAGCGGAGGGGAATCATTGGTACGCTTCACAAAACCTGGCCACTCGGGTGAGCCCCGCGCGGCCTCCAGCGGTCGGCGGTCCCCGAGTCGCCCTCCCCCCCCGAATTATCTCCGTCGGAGCAATCAATGGCGACTCCTGGTCCTGGTCGCCTCCTTCATGTTGGTGTTGGTGCTGATCGAGGAGGCTCGCAAGCCCAAGTACTATCGCTGGATGTGGGGAGATACGCTGGAACCTCGCGCGGAAGAGGCCTCCATCCCCCAAGCGACACCTTCCGAGACACCTTCTTCGTCTCGCTCGGCCCCTCCCGCCGAAACACCCGCGTACCCTACTGACACGGAAGCCGCTCTCCCCGTCGGAGTGGTGGACGCGTGGAGCTACGCCGTCGATCAACTCACGGAAGCGGAGGCCACAGGCCTCTACCGTCTGCTCCGGTCGGTTCGGAACAGCTCGCCCCATCTCAAGGCGGAGTCGTCTCCGGAGTTGGCGGGGATTGATCGGCTGCAAACGGCTTGGCAGACCTATCTGGAGCATGCTCGGGCCGCCATCTCGGAATCCCCTCCAATCAACGAACGCCCGGACGAACTCCCGGACGATCCCCCGGACGATTCCCCGACATTTTCTTCCTCTCCATTATCCTCGCAGTCGTCCTCGCAATCGCCTTCACCCCGTCAACTGTGGGAGAAACTGGCCCGGTACTGGGAGGAGGTGGGGGAACCCGCGCTGGAGCATCTGCGGGCGTACGTTCAGAAGCCAGTGGAGACGAGCGAGACACGAGATATCGAAGCGACACGAGTCACCGACGCGACACGAGACGCCGACGCGACCCAAAATATTGACGCGACACGAGACACCGACGCGTCGATCGAGCCCGACAAGCCGATCGAGTCCGACAAGCCGATGGAGATCGACGAAAGACTCGAAGCGGAACCGAGTATCGCCACGGATGAGAGCCTCGAAATTGAGAAGAAGTTTTGGAGCGGAATCGGGCCGCTCCAACAGGCAATGGATCGACGGGCTCTCGCGCAGGTTCGTGACAACGCACCCTTTATTCCCGCCGAGCAGGAAGCGTGGTTTCGGCTGATTGAGCGGCTTCGGGCGGGTGACGTCACGCCGGTCTCGGCCGGCCAAGAGCGGGTGACTTATTTGCAGCTGCTGGACCAACCAGAGATTTACCGAGGAAAATTCGTGCGTATTCGGGGTGACGTCCGGAAGGGATACCGAGTCGATGCCCCGGAAAATGATTCCGGCGTCGACCACTACCATGTCCTGTGGCTCAAACCAGACGACGGCACGAATGCCCCAATTGTGTTGTATGTCCTGGGTCTCCCTCCCGGATTCCCTCCACTGGCGGACCGCACCGCGACGGGCGGAGTGACCGACCTTACGGAAACCGTGGACGTGGGCGGAGCGTTTTTCAAGCGGTGGGCTTACCGAGGAGCACGAAACCTGGAGATTGCGCCGCAGCTGATTGTCAGTGAAATGACTTGGTATCCGGAGGAATCGGACTTCCAGGCTCCCATCGCTCGCGGCGACATCGTCACGGCGATTCTCGGCGGCCTGCTCCTCGGGTGCGCCGGTCTCTGGTTCGCTTGGCGAACGCTTCATCTCGCTTCGAACAGCACCACTTCAAGCAGCACCACTTCAAGCAGCCCCGCTTCGAGCAAGCGTTCTTCAGGCGACCCGTCCTTGCGGAGTCGTTCGGCGCGTCCTCCTGACCCAAACTCCCCCGGATCCGGAGCCCCGCCCTCCACACCTTTGGTCTGGTGGGCTGTGGCTTTGGGGGGAATCTGGGGCTTGGCCGCGGCGACCCCGGCCGTGGCATTCGCCATGCCATCCACAATGTCGTCCGCCACAACATCCGACGAGGTGTCAGGCTCCCCACCCTGGACTCGTCCTGACCGGCCGAGCGGTCCATCGGAGCTGCCCGATATCTTGCAGCTATTCGGCATCATTTCGTCGGACCTCGAAACACTAGTTTCCCCGGAGACTTCATCGTCCGAGCGGGAACGTCTGCTGTTAAATCTGCTGTTCTACCTCCCTCGCCTGGGACCGGAGGACTGGTCGCGTTGGCGTGAAACGGAACTTTCGTTGGAGAATCTGCTGAGCGAACCGTCCCTCCATCGTGGACAGTCGATTGTGCTCCGGGGACGAGCCCAGAAAATTCAGGCCCATGCGGTTCCGGTGAATTTGGCCGAGACGCTCGAGTTCTCCCACTATTGGGAGGTAACGGTCCAGTTGACCGACGACCAGCAGGAGGTGTGGGGAGAAGCCACGGTCTTTTCCCGACAAATTCCAGCGGCCTGGCAGAAGTTCGAAGAAGGGGAGTTGGATGAGCTGACCGAAATCCGGGGGGCCTTCCTGAACGCCTCGGGGGATACCGAGGGTGATGCCTCGGGGAATGCCGAGGGCGATGCAGATGGTGATGAAAAAGAGGGGCGGAAGATCCTCGCCGCCACCGCTCGATTACCGTGGTTCCCGGATCGCCTACCGGACCCGTCTCATCCGGTTGCTGGGCTGGTCCACCCGGTTTCCGTGCAGCTGTCGGGGGCCGGGGTCGACCATGCGTTGTGGGATGAAGTCCGCAGGCGGAACAACCGTCCGCTGGAAGGTCCGGATCGAGAACTCTTTTACCAAATTCTCGCCGCCGTCGCTCAGCGGGACTCCGTCGCCATGGGCCGGCGTCATGGGCAGGGCTTGGAGCTGGGGCCTCTGCTGCTCTCCCCCACCGATTATCAGGGGGAGCTACTGACGCTGACAGCCTTCGCTCGCCGGATTACTCGGGTTACGGTCGCTGATCGTGACATTCGTCAGCGGTTTGGAATCACGCATTACTTTCATATCGACGCTCTGATCGACTTGGGCAATCAACAGATTCGACTCGAGTCGCGGACGCCGGGCCAAGCCGCCGTCTATACGGACAAATTTCCGATGACATTTTGCACGGTGCAGCTTCCCTCCGACTTGCTGGAGTTGGTCGAGCCCGACACGGGAGGAAGTTCACCTCGCCCGTTGATCAATGAACGGATTCACATCTCGGGCATCTTCCTGAAAACTTGGCCATTTCGGTCGGAGTTTTTGTTGGGAATCGATCCCGAACAGCGTCATCCAAGTCCGCTGCTGTTGGGAACTCGGCCGGTGACAGTCCCGATGACTCCCCTGCCCCGTGACACACCTTTGGAACTGATGTTCGCCATCCTGTTTGTCATCCTCTTGACGGGCGGCGCGGTATGGGTTTGGCGGAAGGATCGCGGCCCCAAGGGCACTTGACTTCTCTGGGAATGCCTCCATATTCGGGGCTGACCTTTTTGGCGGTCGCTGACCACTTCATCCTTCCATTCAATGCTAGCATCCAGGGAGCTTTTAGATATGGGCCGAGCCAAGATCACTGTCGTGGGAGCGGGTAACGTGGGGGCGACCACGGCACATTGGTGCGCCGCTGCCGAGTTGGGTGATATTGTGCTGGTGGACATTCCGGCAGCGGGTGACATGCCCGCGGGAAAGGCGCTCGACCTGATGCAGTCCTCGCCCATCATGGGCTTTGACTCGACAATTACCGGCACCACTGAATATGGCCCGACTGCGGGAAGTGACGTGGTGGTGATTACGGCGGGAATTCCCCGGAAGCCGGGCATGAGCCGTGACGATTTGCTGAGCACCAATGCGAAGATTGTCAGTGCCGTCACCGAGGAAATCAAGGCGACCAGCCCGGATGCCATCTTGATCGTGGTCAGCAATCCGCTGGATGCCATGGTCCAGCAGTGCTGGAAGGTCAGCGGTTTTCCCTCGGCCCGCGTGATCGGCCAAGCCGGCGTGCTCGACACGGCTCGCTACCGCACGTTCATTTCGATGGAGTTGGGGGTGAGCGTGGAGGATATTTCCGCGCTTCTCATGGGGGGGCATGGCGATACGATGGTACCACTCCCCAGCTACACCTCGGTGGGGGGCATTCCGGTTACCAAGCTCATTCCGGAAGCTCGGCTGAATGAAATTGTCGATCGGGCTCGAAATGGTGGCGCGGAAATTGTCAGCTTGTTGAAGACCGGCAGCGCCTATTACGCTCCAGCCGCCGCCACCGCTCAGATGGTCGAGGCGATCATCAAGGACAAGAAGCGAGTGATTCCCTGTGCCGCCTATTGCGACAAGGAATATGGCGTCGGCGGCTACTACGTCGGCGTTCCGGTGGTGTTGGGCGCTGGGGGCGTCGAGAGAATTATTGAACTCGACCTTTCCGAACAGGAGCGAGGAGACTTCCAGAAGAGCGTGGACGCAGTGAAGTCGCTGGTTTCCACCATGGACGGATTGATGAGCGGACAAGGGGCCTAGTGGTTGAGGAATTCCCGCCCAGGACCTCCAAAGTGCTGCAAAGTCTTTCCTGGGTGGATGAACTTCTCTTGACACACCCCGGCAAAGTTTTTTACAACGCTCCTGCTGAACCTGTCCTTCGCCACGGTCACTAGCTCACTTGCGAGCCCCTATTGATCGTGGTGGCCGGATGCCACTCCAACAGCACTCGAGAGGCCATGAACCGACTCCCTTCTCTCTCGGACCTGGATGTTCTTTCCTTTTCTCAACCGACGACGGAGACGGCGAATCCTGTCAGTCAGTCTCTTCTGAGCCGTTCGCCTGACGCCTCATTTCCCCACGCGATTTTTTCGCCCATCCATTACGAAAAAAATTATGCCTATCCGCTCCTAATCTGGCTGCATGGTCCGGAGAGCGAAGAAAAACAGCTGTTGCGGCTCATGCCGTTCATCAGCATGCGAAATTACGTCGCCATCGGCCCGCGGGCTCCTTGGCATGGATGTGACGATTCGGGATTCAGTTGGCGTCAGTCGGATCTGGCCACCAGCCAGGCCGCCCAGTTGGTGTTCGACTGTTTAGATGTGGCATTGTCGGAGTATCATGTCGACCGGCAGCGAGTATTCCTGGGGGGATACGGCTGTGGAGGCGAGATGGCATTTCGAGTTGCCCTTCGTCATCCCGAAAGCTTTGCGGGAGCCCTCTCCATCGATGGTGCCTTTCCTCGCGGCCAAGGGCCACTCGGCAACTTGGACCTGATGCGGAAACTGCCGTTATTCATTGCTCAAGGTCAGAGTTCCGAACAATATCCCGTCGAAGACCTTTGCGAGGACATTCGCTTGTTCCATGCGGCGGGAATGAGCGTCACAATACGCCAGTATTCGTGTGCCGATGAGATCCATCAGCGGATGCTGCACGACATGGATGTTTGGATGATGGAGCGAGTCACCGGCCAGCCGATGGATCCCATCGAACAGCCCGCTCCCGCCGACCCCGACGCGAACTGACGAGAGTTCGGATTGACGTCCGGACCGGACCTCAGTACAAGTTCGCATCTCCAGATAGCCCGGGATTCAAACAACTTGCTCTCGCGCGGAAGCGGAGTTGGGAAGAACGTATCGGCAGGCACTTCGGGGTTGGCCACCGGTGGGTGCTCCGCCCGGGTTCCCCGGCCACACTTCAGTTATTCACGGAACCGCAAGGAAGCGGATTAGTTCGCAAGGGAGGCGAATGTGAGTGACGTGTTACAATTCCGTTCTCGACACCCGGCTCGCCGCGAGGAAAGCGACGTACGCCAGGTCATCCTGAATCTCCACGCGTCGCTGGCTCCACTTCTCGAGTCACAACAGATCGAAGTGGACATCGATGTACCCTTTGGTGATCGAGTTCCCCTGGCCCCCGATTCTTTCCTGCAAGCACTGGAACAACTCGTTCTCCGCGCCTTGGACTCGATGCCGAAGGGGGGAGAGCTGAGCTTCTCCTGTTGCGAGACTTCCGGCTGCTACGAACTGGAGATCGCCGACACCGGGCCGGGATTCAGCCGCGAAGCCCGGCGGCAAATGAATGAGCTTGCCACGGGGAGTGATCCAGCGAGTCCGTCGGACAACTTCTCCTCCGTCATCCGCCTGATCTCGGAATACGGCTGTGAGATCCGTGCCGCCAATTGTGCACAAGGAGGCGCCGCGGTCACTCTCCGTATTCCTCGCCAGTCCATGCGAGCTGCCGCGTGAGTAACATGACACGGGGTCGCCAACCGCAGCTTGTCCTTGCTGCTTCGGGAGGGCCGGGATGGACGGTTTATTGCTAACCGCACAACGCTTATGGAACAAGCTCCGGAATCATTCCGCCCATGGCCGATTGATCGGTGGAGGTTGCCTGTTACTGGTCATGCTGAGCCTGGTCCTGCTCCTGCGAACCTCGCCGACGCCGAAGAACGTGGAGCTGTTCGGTTCACGTATTCTCTCGGCTCGAGAAATCGCTCGGATGGAAGCCGCCTTTGCCAAGGCGGGACTGAACGATTGGGAGGTAATGGGAAATCGGCTGCTGGTCCCTCGAGCACAGCGTTTCATCTACCTCGCGGCGGCCAACGCCGAGAACAGCCTTCCGGCCGATTTTGATTCCTATCTGGAAGAAATGCTGAAGAACAGCACCCCTTTTGAGACTCGCGAATTGCGGGAAATGCGCCGCAGCTTTGCCGTGCAGCGTGAATTGGCCGCGATCATCGACGCGCTCGAAGGAGTGGAACGGGCCACGGTCAAAGTGAATGAGGAGCGGGCGGGACCATTCAGTCGGGATATTCGGCGGAGCGCGCTGGTGGCGGCTCGAGCGACTTCGGGTGAGTTTCTGACGGCCATGCAAGTCGACGCGATTCGACGCACGATCGCCAGCGGGACCGGCACGCCCCCGGAGAATATCGTGGTGACCGATTTGCGAGGAGTGGCTCACACAGGCGAGATACCTCGTACCGGCCCGACTCCCTACGAGCATCTCTTCTCGGCGGAGAAGAAGGAGTACGAGCAGTACTATCAGGAAAAAATTCTCCAATCCCTTTCCATGATTCCGGGAGTCGTTGTCGGAGTAAACGTCGAGCTTGCCCGCCGGCCTCCCCACTCACAGTTCATGCCCGGGTTCGATAACTCGCTTCCGCTCGCCGCGTCCCGTTCCCCGCCTCGCACGGAACGTGCCGGAGGCTCCTCCGACTCGACCGAAGAGAGCCAAGCCGTGGGGAATCGTCCCAAGGAAGTGACGGCTTCCCACGACGGAGACCGAACCGGCGGTTCAGGATATCACTTGCCCGAATTCTCGGTGGATATTCCCTCGCGGCGGCCCTCCGCGCACAGCGCACTTTCCGAATCGCCACTCGGCGACTCCTCCAACTCCCGAGGACGGATGCCCCGAGGAGTGGAACAGCCGATCGGAGGCCGGGGGAATGAGGTGTTTGAATCACTCGATTCGATCAACCATGCCACGAACGTCACCGCCACGATCCAGGTTCCCAGAAGCTATTTCCAAAAAATTCTACAACGCCGTGAAAAAGTCCAAGGCGATTCGGACGCTTCGGCCACCCAGGAGGACTTGCTGCAGTTCGAGCGGCAAGAGTTCGACCGGATTGAAGCCACCGTTCGAAACCTGCTTCCCCAGTCGGACGATGAACAGCCTCGTCAGGCACGTATCGTGGTCCAGACATTTGCCGATGATGCAAACGGTCCAGGAGCGACTTCCACGCTGGCTCACCGGACGATTGACTGGTTCATCGAGCATCGGGCGGCTTGGATTTCATTGGCATTCGGGATCTTGGGGTTAGTGATCGTCCCTTCCTTGCTTTTGGCCATTCGCTCCAAATGGCGACCGGAAGAAGCGATGCCGA
>JBJHCD010000038.1:0-8774 GCA_050485845.1 Pirellulaceae bacterium
CACAAGGAACAGACCTTCTTGACGTCGCCAAAGAGACAATCGCCGGGGGCAAAAAAACCGGTGGAATTGCGGGGGAAAGTAGCGGCAGTTTTGCTGGAACGAGTGGCGGCTGGAGCGGCCGAGGGGCTCGCGTGAACCGATCGCGACGAGGAGAAAGGGGGAATGGAAACCGAGATGGTTTGCCGGCCGACCAGCGGGGCGAACCGCTCTAGCCAGCCGGCCAATCGCCCCAGAACCTGCTCGTCCTCCGGTAGCTGGTCAGGAAACCAAAGGCAAAGAATTCGAGACATGACAAACGGACTCCTGGGAAGTTCGCACAACCTCTTGCCCCTGCTCATTCACTTCCAATTCCACCACCCCTTGGCGAAAACCACCGGAGGTCATGCCGCGATAGCGAGTCAATTCGATTCGCCAACGCCTCCCCAAGAGGGGAGTACCGGATGCAAGAGGCTGCACGACCAATTGCACGTCTCCCCAGGAAGGCTGACCACGAACTCGGAGCGGCCGGACCAAATGCCCCCAACCACCTCCTTCCTCGGCGGCAAGCTGCAAGCGGCGAAAGGGGCGTGGAGCCAGTTCTTCCACCAGGCCCCAGACCGCGGCCACGCCCGGAGAGCGGAGGGCTTGGTCCAAAACCCATAACGTGTCTTGGTGATTGGCCGGGTGGACCAGCAGCAGGTCGTCACCACTGAGCCCCCAAGCGGCCGCGGCGGGAGGATAAAACTGCCGCCAAGGATCCACCACAACCAGGGGAATCCCCGGTTGCTTGGCAGCTTGAGCCGCCACGAGGGCCAGCAAGCCCACGCCACTTCCTGCGGCTCCCAGCCATTCCACCAGTGACCCGCGTGGAAAACCTCCCCAAGGCAAAAGCTGGTCAATGGCGTTCCAGCCGCTGCTGATCGAGTCCCTGGGAGATGCTGTTTCGGTTCCTTGTTGAATCGCTCCTCGCCGTCGGCAATCCAAGCCTTCCAACTGCCGTCGCAAGTCGTTTACTTGGGGACGTGTCATGAATCGAGTTCCTGGAGAGAAAGAGTGATCGGGCAGAAAAAACGGCCAGGGAAAAAGGCCGGGGAACGGGGCCCCAAACATGGCCCTAAAAAATGTACATGCGTACACTTTTGAGGTCAAGTACAAGATCGAAGTGAAGAAAGTATTTTGTTGCTTGAGCGGACAGGTGTTCAGGGATATACTCGCGATGCGATACTTCGACGTCTCTCCAGGTTCCTGGTCGAGCTTAATAAATGAAGGGGGGTTGGCATGACTACGTCACGCGAAGTTCTTGGCCGAATAACGTTGTCCCGAGTCCTATTGCTGCTCGGGTCTCTTCTCTTCGTGGTTCCCGATGCCCCGATTCACGCGGGGGAACCGACGGGAAGCCTGGCTGGATTCGCTCGATCTCGCTCGTGGGCCGATCAATCGGGTCAATTCAAGATCGAAGGAACGCTCAAGCATGCCGACGATCAGAAGGTGGAGTTGCTGAAGAAGGATGGCCGAGTCGTCACGGTTCCCTTTGATAAGTTGAGCCGTCCCGATCAGACCTTTGTCCGTGCGTTCCTGCAGGCGGAGGCCGCTTTGGGTTCGGATGATGGCGCCGACGCGGAGGTGGATAATCCCTTTGCCGGTGGCGTCCCGCTCCAGCCCGCCGCCAATCGCAACACGGCCAATACCCCGGCCGCCCGCCCCGCGGCAACGCGTGGCGGCGCCTCGCGTCCGTCTGCTCGCAACATCCCACGTTCCGGTCGGGCCACCGACCGTGGCAGCGGCCCCTCGGCCACTGGTGACACGGTCGAGTCCGAAGAGATCCGGATGGTCAACGCGGTGGTGCGAGGAGCCAGGCCACTGACGATTACTCCAAGTCGAGATTTCTGGTCGGCCAAGCCTCCTCGAGCCCTCCCGGATATCCGCTTGGAGGACGCGATCTTGCCGGTCGACTTGGCCAAGCCGTTTTTCGCATCCATGCGAGTGGCGGCGGCGGGCCGCTCGGCCACCGTGGTCCTGAACGCCTATCAGCAAGGACGTGGAGGACGCTCCGAGAACTATGGACGATTCGCGATTGTGGACGCGGGCAGTGACACGGTTTCTCCGGTGTACGAATTCGATCAGCCTTGGAAGCTGATGGCTCTTTCACCCGATGCCTCCCTGGTGGCGGCCCTCCGAGTCGAAGGTTTCGACAAGGGGAACGACATGGCGATCTTTCGGATCGTCCAAGGTGAACTGGTGCCGCTCTTCCAGTTCACCGCCGGCGGAGGCTCCTGGGACGAGATTCACTGGGCCGCTTTCCTCCCCGGTTTTCGACTTATCACGATCAGTCAGAAAAATGACCTGACGATTTGGGATCTGGCCAACAAGATTGCTCCCAAGGCCCTCTATCGGGGATCGACCGGGGGAGCAACGACCGGCGTGATCACGCCGGCCGGAGAACTGATCGCCTTCAGCGTGGGGA
Organism: Pirellulaceae bacterium; assembly: GCA_050485845.1. Taxonomy (GTDB): domain Bacteria; phylum Planctomycetota; class Planctomycetia; order Pirellulales; family Pirellulaceae; genus JBJHCD01. The sequence goes on from JBJHCD010000038.1 coordinate 2,444, forward strand.
GCCAAATTGCCGTGGTCGAGACCGAATCGGGAAGACTGGCCGGCTGCATCACTCGGGAAATCAAGGCCGATCAGATTGCCTTCGCTCCGCATGGCCGGTACTTGGCCGCCTTTCACCCCTTTACCGTGACGCTCTACAGCCTGGAAGATGGCCAGGAAGTAAAGACCTTCGCCGTCTCGGAAAGCAACGCCCAAGCCCCGTTTCGCTGGAGTGGTGAACATCTCCTTGTCGGTTCGGTGCTGTACGACGTGGAACGATCGCTCCCCTTGTGGTCGTACGAGGGTCGTCCCGCGGCGCAAACCAGCCATGGCAGCTACTTGATTTCGGCCTTTGGAGGTGATTCCGGTAGCACGGTGACGTTGCTGAAGGTTCCGCATGAGGAGGCCTTGCGAGCGGCGACCGACGTCGATCCCCAGAGCATTTACGCCCTGGTTCCCGGGGATTCGGTTTCGGTCGAGTACGATCTCTCGCCAGCGGCGAGTTCTGCCCATCAACCGATTCGGCAAGCGGTCGAGTCCAAGTTGCAGCAATTGGGCTGGAAATTGGCCGCGAATGCTCCGAATAAAATCAAGATCGAACTGATTCAGGGGGACCAGGAGCAGATTGACTACTACACGCGAACCGGCTTTGGGCCCTTCCTGCCACCACCAGGGTTCGGAGGTCCACCGTCGGGGCCTGCCGAGCGAATTCAGTTTCGGCCTTGGACGCATCGCCTCACGATTTCGGTAAACAATCAACCAATTTTCAATAATCAATACGTTCGCTCGGCTCCGCAGTCCCTGCAGACCAAGGAAGGGGAGACGACGGCGGCCGCCGTGGCCAAGTTCGTCCAGCCCGTGCCGGAGCACTTCCAGAACATGGCCATTCCTCCTCATTTGCTCAAACCTGAATTCCAGGGCGGGATGGGGAAGTCCACCTTGAGTGACTCGGGCCTTCGCTAGGCCTGGCCCTTCGCTGACGTCTCCCACCCATTCGTTGCCGGCTTACGGCACGAGGAACTCTGCTTCATGACGCCGTTTGAAACGACGAACTTCTTTCTCAATCAAGCCTTCGATGTCCTGCAGCTCGAAGATCATCACCGGATGATGTTGCGAACTCCCAGTCGCGAGTTGCGAGTGGAATTGCTGATTACGATGGATGATGGCTCGCTGGGGCACTTCATCGGATATCGCATTCAGCACGATAATTCTCGGGGGCCCTTTAAGGGAGGTTTGCGTTATCACCCGGAAGTCGATTTGGACGAGGTCCTGTCATTGGCCAGTCTGATGACCTGGAAGACCGCCTTGATCGGGGTGCCCTTCGGCGGGGCGAAAGGTGGAATTCAGGTCGACCCGAAGAAGCTGAGCAACCGGGAACTCGAGCGTCTCACTCGAGCGTTCGTCGGCAAGGTTCATGAATTTGTCGGGCCGACCACGGACATTCCGGCTCCCGACATGAACACGAACCCGCAAGTCATGGCTTGGTTCTTCGATCATTACAGCCGGATCAATGGATTTTCGCCCGCCGTGGTTACCGGCAAGCCGACCTATCTGCATGGTTCGCTGGGACGCGAGGCGGCAACCGGTCGTGGATGCGTCATTGCCACTCGGGAAGTGCTGAACTTTGATGGCCGGCAGATCGCCAAGTCTCGGTTTGCCATTCAGGGATTCGGCAATGTCGGAAGCTGGGTCGCCAAACTGCTCCATGACTCGGGGGGGATCGTGGTCGCCGTCAGTGATCATCTTGGTGGAATCTTTTGTGGTGATGGTCTGAACATCCCCGCTTTGGTAAAGCATGTGGAAGAAACCGGACACTTGGCCGATTTTCCCGGATCGCAGCCGATTACGAATGCCGATCTACTGACCTGCGACTGCGATGTCCTGATACCCGCCGCGGTGGGCCATGTAATCACCGACCAGAATGCTCGGGATATTCAGGCCAAATACGTTGTCGAGGCGGCCAATGGCCCCTGCACGGCCGAGGCCGACGAAATCTTGTTGAGCCGGGAGGTGATCTGTGTTCCCGATATCTTCGCCAACGCCGGCGGAGTGACGGTGAGCTACTTTGAATGGGTGCAGAACATCCAGAAGTACACTTGGCCCGAGTCGAAGATCAACGAGGAACTGGAGCAGCAAATTGTCGAGGCACACGCCAAGCTGCGGCGGGTGATGAACGTGCACCATGTCCCCATGCGAATCGCGGCGTTTGTCAGCGCGGTCGAAGAGGTCTACAAGGTCACGAAGGCCCGTGGTCTGGAGTAGCCGGGTCTGGAGTAGCCGGGTCTGGAGTAGCCGCTGTCTGGGAAAACCACCTTTCGTTCCGATGAGCGTGCGGATTGGCTTTGAGCCAAAGACGCGAGACCGGCTTTGGATCGAGTCAGGCGACGTTGTTCAATATGCGAGATCGAAGGGGCCGCTGACTCCCTAAAAAAAGAATACTTTTTCCGGGGGATTTACTTTCAACCGCCTACCGCCGACAGTATAATCCGGGCGCAATGGCGAGCAGGCTCTGTTTCCGCGAGACCTGGGTAGGGTTGTGGCGGTCTGGGAACTTTTTGCGCTCGCATCTTTCTGTGGTCGATCATCGAGACCAGTGCGCGAGCTGTTGATTGCACGAAATGAAGGGGCTTTACATCGTGTCGTGGGACGACGGGCACTCGTTGTGTTCCGCCCAGGAGCTGCCTGCGGGAAGAAGTACTTTCCCGGCGGCAAGTCGTTTCTTGTTTGGTGGTAATTGAAAAGCAGCTCAGGCACGGGAGCGTGTTGCATATGGACTTGGACCAGCTCTTGGCACCCATCGCCGCGGACTCGCCTTGTGGCGACGATCTGGAATACGATGCTGCCTTTGGCGAAATGGAACGAGCGGCGGCGGGGAAAGCCGAGCAGCAAATTGGCGAGCACGTGGTCGAGGCCGAGGAGCCCGACTGGCGAGACGTCAAAAAGAAAACGCTCGAACTGCTCAAGCGAACCAAGGACCTGCGCGTCGCCACCTATTTGACTCAAGCCCTCCTCCGCACCGAACAGTTTGCCGGGCTGAGGGACGGCTTGGCGTTGTTGAGTGGCTTGATCGAGCGCTACTGGGATTCGGTCCATCCTCAGCTCGATCCGGATGATGACAATGATCCGACATTACGGATCAACACGATCATGACCCTCTGCGACGCGAACTCCACGCTCCACCAGATCCGCCTGACTCCGCTGGTCGCCTCCCGTTCGGCCGGGATATTTTCGCTTCGCGACGTTCAAATCGCCGCGGGTGAGTATCCAGCTCCCAGCGATGAAAAGCCCCCAGACCCCCAAACGATTGATGCCGCGTTTCAGGACGTCGACCTGACCGAACTGCAGGGGATCCACCAGTCGCTCTCGGAATCCGTGGCTCATGTGGCGGGAATGGAAGCGTTGATAACGGACTATGTGGGTGTTTCCAATGCGCCGAGTCTTGATCCGCTCCGAAAACTGCTGATCGCGTGTGAGCAAATCGTGCAGCGGCATCTGGAGCGACGTGGGGTCGGATTGGAAGCCGAGGCCACCGACGGCGAGCAGGCAAGTGGCGAGCAAGCAGATGGAGCCGGCGGGACGGGTAACGGAAGTGGAGCGGGCGTCGCCGCCGGGCCGCGACTGACCGGCGAGATTCATACTCGCGAAGACGTGATTCGAGCCTTGGACAAGATCTGTGAATATTATGAGCGTCACGAGCCCTCAAGTCCTCTCCCGCTACTGATCCGCCGAGCCAAGCGGTTGGCGTCGAAGAGTTTCTTGGAGATCATTCGCGATCTGGCTCCGGACGCCCTCACGCAGGCACAATCCATCGGCGGCATGTCGGAAGGGGAGGCCCCGGCAACCGAAGCAGCCGAAACGAAGTAGACCAAGTCCGACAGCGGATGGTAGCCTCAACGGTAACCGTGAGACGAAACGGAACTTGGTTCCAGCGGAAATCGTGTGAGTTAAGTTTGACCCATGAAACTGGAAGGTAAACCTTCAAATAAAGGAGCGCCGGATGGCGAAACAGAGTAGTCAGAAGTTTATCGCGCGGAATCGAGCGCCGCGCGTGCAGATCGAGTATGACGTGGAGGTTTATGGGGCCGAGAAAAAAGTGCAGCTTCCTTTCGTCATGGGAGTGATGTCCGACCTGTCGGGAAAGCCCTCGGAACCCCTGCCTCCCGTGGCGGACCGGAAGTTTCTCGAAATCGACGTGGATAACTTCGATGACCGGCTGAAGGCAATGAAGCCCAGGGCCGCCTTTCAGGTGCCGAACACTTTGACCGGCGAAGGAAATCTGAGCGTCGATATCACATTCGAAAGCATGGATGACTTCTCTCCGGCCGCCATTGCCCGCAAGGTGGAGCCGCTGCGGAAACTCTTGGACGCGCGAACTCAGCTCTCCAATCTCATGACCTACATGGATGGAAAGTCGGGTGCGGAGGAATTGCTGGCCAAAGTCCTTCAAGACCCGACATTGCTTCAGTCACTCGCTTCCGCGCCGAAGCCAGAGGACGACTCCGAAACCAAGACTGCCGAGGAATAATAGACATGGCTGAAAACAATCCTGAATCCCAAGCCGAATCGACTGCCGAAGCCACAACCCTGGAGGCCGGTGAGTTCGCTTCCCTCCTGCAGAAGGAATTCAAGCCGAAATCCGACCGAGCGAAAGAGGCGGTGGAAGAGGCGGTGAAGACCTTGGCTCAGCAAGCTCTCGAAGCGACGGGAGTGATTTCCGATGACGTCATCGCCACCATCAACGCGCTGATCGGTCAGATCGACAAGCAGTTGTCGACGCAGATCAATCAGATCATTCATCACGCCGAATATCAGCAACTCGAAGGAGCATGGCGGGGTCTGCATCACCTGGTCAACAACACCGAGACCGATGAGATGCTGAAGATTCGCGTCATGAACATTTCCAAGAAGGATCTCGGCAAGACGCTCAAGAAGTTCAAGGGGACGGCTTGGGACCAAAGCCCGATCTTCAAGAAGCTGTATGAGGAGGAGTACGGTCAGTTTGGTGGCGAACCGTATGGTTGCCTGGTGGGCGACTATTACTTCGACCATTCACCGCCGGACGTCGAACTTCTGGGCGAGATGTCCAAGGTTTCCGCGGCTTGCCACGCCCCCTTCCTGGCTGCCGCCGATTCGCGGTTACTGCAAATGGACTCCTGGCAGGAATTGGCCAATCCCCGCGACTTGACCAAGATCTTCCAGACCCCCGAATATGCCGCTTGGCGCTCACTGCGAGAATCGGACGACTCGAAGTACATCGGTTTGACGATGCCTCGCTTCCTGGCTCGGATCCCCTACGGCCCGATGACCAACCCGGTCGAGGAGTTCGATTTCGAGGAGGATACCGAGGGAGCGGATCACAACAAATACACCTGGGCCAACTCGGCCTACGCCATGGCGACAAACATCAACCAGTCCTTCAAGGAATTCGGCTGGTGTTCGCGGATTCGGGGGATTGAGTCGGGTGGAGCCGTCACGGACTTGCCCACGCATACGTTCCCGACGGACGACGGGGGCGTCGACATGAAGTGCCCGACCGAAATCGCCATCAGCGATCGCCGGGAAGCGGAGTTGGCCAAAAGCGGATTCATGCCGCTGATCCACAAGAAGAACTCCGATTTTGCCGCCTTCATCGGTGCCCAGTCATTGCAGAAGCCGGCCGAATATGACGATCCCGACGCGACCGCCAACGCCAACCTGGCCGCTCGTCTTCCCTATCTGTTCGCCAGTTGCCGGTTCGCTCACTACCTGAAATGCATTGTCCGTGACAAGATCGGGTCATTCAAGGAACGGGATGCCATGCAGCGCTGGCTGCAGAAATGGATCACGCAGTATGTCGATGGGGACCCGGCCAACTCGAGCGAAAGTACCAAGGCACGCAAGCCCCTGGCCGCGGCCGAGGTCGTGGTCGAAGAGGTCGAGGGGAACCCTGGATATTACACGTCGAAATTTTTCCTACGGCCCCACTATCAGCTGGAAGGACTCACGGTATCGCTCCGTCTCGTCTCCAAGCTGCCGTCGGCTAAGGGATGATGAGGCTAAACCACGTTTGTTGCCCGTGTTCGTAGTCGTCGGATTTCAGCTACACAGGAGAAAGGAATAGACCATGGCCGTTGACATGTTTTTGAAGATCGAGGGAGAAATCTCGGGCGAGTCGCAAGACAAAGCTCATAAAGGCGACATCGACGTGCTCGCCTGGAGTTGGGGCATGAGCAACTCGGGAACCTTTCACATGGGAGGGGGCGGAGGTGCCGGGAAGGCAAACTTTCAGGACATCTCGGTGACCAAGTACGTCGATTCCGCAAGTCCGGTGCTGATGCTCTACTGTGCCAATGGTGATCATTTTGACATGGCGA
>JBJHCD010000038.1:8784-15112 GCA_050485845.1 Pirellulaceae bacterium
AACTAATCGTCCGAAAGGCGGGCAAGGAGCCACTGGAGTATATTGTTATCGACATGCTGAATGTCCTCATCACTAGCGTGTCGACCGGCGGATCCGGAGGTGAAGACCGGCTGACGGAGAACGTCAGTTTGAACTTTGCCAAGGTCAAGGTCGCCTACGTGGAACAGAATCCGGATGGGAGCGGAAAGCCCGCGAAGGAGTTCGTGTGGGATATCGCGGGAAATGCCGCGGAGTAGTTTTTCATGGGATTCGGACCACGAGTGACAAACAGCAGCGAGTCGCAAACGGCTTGTTGCACCTTTCTTACTGTGGAAAGTTGAAGTCATGGCGAGAAGTCTCTCTGTGGCCCGAGCATCGTGAAGGCGAAGACGTTATTGACGCTATGGAAGTCATGGTCGGAAAGGTGTTCGTGGGTCGGTTGCCCGCGAACACCTTCCGTCATGACTTTGGGTGGCCCCAGGGGCAACTTACTGAGCTGCCCCGATTCTGGACCGACTCTGCTCTAGCGAACGGAGGCGAGTCGGTTTCGCACCACGGTCGAGTCTGTTTCGAACGTTTCTCCACGTCGTATCGATGAGAGTTCTTCATGCAAGCGGAAGAGTACCTGAGGCAAGGTAATCTGTCGGAGACCTTGTCCGAACTGCAGAACTCCATTCGGCAAGATCCAGCGAACGTCAAATACCGCATTTTCCTGTTCCAGTTGCTTTCAGTAATGGGACAGTGGGAACGAGCTTTAACACAATTGAGTGTCGCCGGAGAAATGGATGCCTCCACCTTGGCGATGGTGCAAACTTATCGAGAAGCCATTCAATGCGAGGCGTTTCGAAAGTCGGTCTTCTCCGGGAAGCGTTCCCCGCTGGTGTTCGGCGAGCCCGAACACTGGATCGCCCTCTTGATCGAGGCAGCACGCCTCACAGCCCTCGGTGAAGTCGCTCAAGCCGATGCGCTCCGCGACGAGGCTTTTGAAGCCGCTCCGACTTCCCAGGGAACCTTGACCACCGGAAGCGAGGATGCGTCCCAGACTCACTCCTTTCAGTGGATCGCCGACGCCGATCCTCGCCTGGGGCCCATGCTGGAGGCCATTGTCAACGGGCGCTACTATTGGATTCCCTTCCATCGCATTCGCCGCATCGACCTCGATCCCCCCGCCGACCTGCGAGACGTGGTCTGGATGCCGGCCCACTTCGTTTGGTCCAACGGTGGCGAAACAGTAGGGCTTATTCCAACCCGGTATCCGGGAACAGAATCTGTCGAAGATGATCTGCTCCGCTTGGCCCGTAAAACGGAGTGGACGGAGCAGGACCAGACGGTGGCGGGCTGGGGACAACGGATGCTGGCCACCGACGTCGATGAGTTCTCGCTCATGGAAATCCGGCAAGTGACATTCGAGCAGCCACGGGAAGAATCCGAAGCCAAGTCGGACACTGAGAATATCGGCGGGGCACAGAACACTGCTTCCCAGGAGCCTTCCGATGGCTGAGCTCCTCTCCCAAGAGCGTTTGCAGCCCTCGCTGCTCGACCGACTCACGGACGACCATCCCGGGGAACAGCAGGAGTCGCGAGAGCGTCGAGTTCTCTCGATTTCGCGACTGCGGGAAGTGGTGTTGCGAGACCTGAGTTGGCTGCTCAATTCCACTCAACTCGGAAGCGCCGAACTGTCGAAGCATTTTCCCTTGGTGGCCAAGTCGGTCTTGAATTACGGGGCTCCCGATTTAACGGGGACCACCGCCTCCAGCCTGGACGCGGAAGAAATCGCGGCTCTCATCCAGCAGGCGATTATTGACTTTGAACCACGAATTATCCGCAAGTCGGTTCGCGTGCGCACGATCGTGACCAAGGATCAAATGAACAAGAATGCAGTTGCTTTCGAAATTGAGGGAGAACTGTGGGCTCAGCCCGTTCCCCTGCGTCTTTTTATGAAGACCGAAGTCGACTTGGAGACGGGCAACTACACCGTCCGAGAACTGTTTGGGCGAGGTGGTGATTGATGGATCCGCGGATGCTGAAATACTACAACCGTGAATTGCAGCATCTGCGCGAGATGGGAGGGGAATTCGCGGCGGAGTTCCCAAAGATCGCCGGTCGGCTTGGACTGGATGGCTTCGAGTGTGCGGACCCTTATGTCGAACGGTTGCTGGAGGGGTTTGCCTTCCTCGCGGCTCGCGTGCAGCTAAAACTCGACGCCGAGTTTCCCACCTTTACGCAGCACCTTCTGGAACGCGTCTATCCCCATTATCTGGCCCCCGTCCCTTCGATGGCCGTGGTCGAGTTTCATCCTGACCTGACGGAGGGGGCTTTGGCCGATGGATTTGTCATCCCGCGGGGTAGTGCCCTTCGAAGTTTGTTGGGGAAGGATGAGCAGACGCCGTGTGAATACCGAACCGCCCATGATGTGACGCTTTGGCCATTGAAGTTGACCGAGGCCCAATACTTTTCTCGCGAGTCGGCACCGGTGGATATCCCTTCCATCGCGGGAGGAAAATCGGGAATCCGCTGGAAATTGAAAACCACGGCCGGAATGAGTTTCTCCGATCTCGGTCTCGACCGGCTCCCCATTTTCCTCCGAGGTGGAGGGCAGCTTGCCCTCCGTTTATACGAACAGCTGCTGGGAGGCGCCGTCGCCGTTCTGGTTCGACCCACCAGTCGACAGGCGAGTTGGTTTCACGTCGGAGCGCCGAGCGACGTTCACCGAGTGGGATTCGAAGACCACGAGTCGCTCCTGCCGCCGAGTCCTCTTACGTTTCAAGGCTACCGGCTGCTTCACGAATACTTTTCATTTCCCCAACGATTCCTGTTTGTGGAAATCGGCGGGCTACAAGAGGCGGTGCGACAATGCGAAGAGAATGAGCTGGAGTTGATCGTGCTCTTCGGCCGCACTGAGCCCATGCTGGAAAATGCGCTCGACCAGTCTGACTTTGCTCTCTACTGCACGCCGGTAGTCAACCTCTTCAGCAAGCGAACGGATCGTGTTCATCTCGATCCCGGAAAGTCGGAATTTCACATCATTCCGGATCGAACCCGCCCCATGGATTTCGAAGTCCATTCGATTACTCGCGTCTTGGGGCATGGAACAAGTGCCGACGAGGAACAAGAGTTTCTCCCGTTTTATGCCTTCAATGACTTGACGCATTTCGGCGATCATCAAGCTTACTATTCGCTGATTCGGCGCCCTCGCGTTTTATCCGCTCGACAAAAGCTGCATGGTCCTCGGTCCAGCTACATTGGCTCGGAAACCTTCATCGCCCTGGTCGATGCCGCCGAGGCACCCTACCGCCACAACCTGCGACAACTCTCTTTCCAGTCGCTCTGCACAAATCGCGACCTCCCGCTGCACATGCCGATTGGGAAGGGGCTGACGGACTTTACCATGGAATCGGGAGCGCCGGTCGAGTCGATTCGTTGTTTGGCGGGGCCGACGAAACCGAAACCTGCCCTCGGTTATGCCGCGGGAGAGACCTCTTGGCGACTGATCAGTCATCTCTCGTTGAACTACCTCTCCCTGATGGATAACGATGAACGGCAGGGGGCCGCCGCCCTGCGTGACCTTTTAAGACTGTACGCCGATACGAGCGAGGCTCCGATCCAGCAGCAGTTGGAAGGAATTCGCTCCATTTCCGCGGCTCCGATTATGCGGAGGATACCGACCACTGGACCGATGGCCTTCGGCCGGGGGCAGCAGGTCACGGTAACGTTTGATGAAAGTGCGTTCGAGGGGAGCGGTGTGTTTCTACTTGGTGCGGTGTTGGAGCGATTTTTCGCTAAGTATGTGTCGATTAATTCGTTCACGGAGACGGTCGTGAAGACGGTAGACCGAGGTGAGGTAATGCGATGGCCGATCAGGATCGGACAACGGCACATCCTATGACCTGGGCTCAGCAGCTAGAAGAGAGTCCTTATCACTTTGAGTTTTATGCTGCGCTTCGCTACTGGGAGTCTCTTCACTCGGACAAGCCGCGTCTCGGGACCTCCACTCGCCCGGTTGATGATCCCATCCGTCTGACCCAACTTCCCTCGCTCGCATTCGCCCCCTCGGCCGTTACTCAGTTTCAGCCCGCGACGGCACATCATCCACCGACATTGAGCTTGGCCTTTTTTGGACTCCTTGGTCCCAACGGGCCATTACCCTTGCATCTTACCGAATACGCTCGGGACCGATATTTCAACGTTCGTGACAAAACATTCGTCCGATTTCTGGATGTTTTCCATCATCGAATGGCCACGTTATTCTATCGATCTTGGGCGTCATCACAGCCGACTGTCAGCTTTGACCGGCCCCAATCTGACCGGTTTGCTGATTATGTGGCCTCCCTGATCGGAATGGGCATGCCCGCGCTTCGCAATCGGGATTCCCTCCCCGACCTGGCGAAGCTTCACTATGTCGGCCACTTCGCCTGTCAATCGCGACATCCCGAGGGACTGCTTGCCATCTTGCGAGATTTTCTGCAGCTTCCGGTGGAACTGTCGGAGTTTGTGGGGCAGTGGGTATCCCTGCCGGCCGACTGCCGCTGCCAGTTGGGGACGGCAATCGGCGTCTCGGAACTGGGCATGAGCGTGACGATGGGGCGTCGAGTGTGGGATTGCCAGCAGAAGTTTCGACTCACCATCGGACCTGTTGGCCGAGCCGACTACGAGCGGCTGCTGCCGGGAGGCGAAAGTCTGAAGCGAGTGGTGTCGATCGTAAGAAACTATATTGGTGACGAACTGAGCTGGGACCTGAAGTTGGTCTTGAAGAAGGAAGAAGTCCCCCCGATGGTTCTCGGAAAACAGGGACGCATGGGCTGGACGGGCTGGATGTCGAGTCAGCCGCCGTCCCGGGATTCCGAAGATCTGCTGCTCGATCCACTGCAGCACCTGCCCGTTGCCTGAACTTGAAATTAACAAAAGAGCGAGTCATCCATGTCTGAAATAAATCGCGCCCAGTTATTCGGCAAGTTGAATTCGATTGGTTATCGGGCCATCGAGTCGGCCACGGTGTTTTGCAAATTGCGTGGAAATCCCTATGTGGAACTGGTCCATTGGCTGCACCAGATCTTGCAGCTGCAGGACTCGGATCTACACCGAATCATCAAGCAGTTCGACCTGGATGTTGGAAAACTGGCCAAGGACATCACCGAGAGCCTCGATCGCCTGCCGCGTGGCGCCAGCTCCATTTCCGATCTTTCCTCGCATGTCGAAGAAGCGGTCGAGCGGGGCTGGGTGTACGGAACTTTGATGTTCGGCGAGTCGCAGGTGAGAACCGGGCACTTGGTGGTCGGAATGCTGAAGACCAAGGGGCTCAGCCACGCCCTTTTGGGAATCTCTCGCGAATTTGACCGAGTGAAGCCCGACCAGTTGTGTGACGATTTTGCCAAGATCGTGGCGGGTTCTCCTGAAGATTCGCTGTCGGCCACCGACGGTTTTCAGGCTGGTGGGGCCGCGCCGGGTGAAGCGAGCGGCGCGGTCGCGCCGGCTGCAATGGGAAAGCAAGAGGCACTGAGAAAGTATTCGGTCGATCTGACTGAACGAGCTCGAACGGGCGAGATTGATCCGATCGTTGGTCGTGACGAGGAAATCCGACAGATCGTCGATATTTTGATGCGTCGCCGACAAAACAACCCGATTCTGACAGGCGAGGCGGGCGTGGGGAAGACGGCGGTGGTCGAAGGGTTTGCACTGCGGATTGCTTCGGGTGACGTCCCGCCGCCACTTCAAGACGTCTCCCTGCGGGCCCTGGATATCGGGTTGCTACAGGCCGGAGCCAGTATGAAGGGAGAGTTCGAAAACCGTTTGCGACAGGTGATCGAAGAGGTCCAGTCGTCTCCCAAACCGATCATTCTGTTCATCGATGAGGCGCACACGTTGATTGGAGCGGGTGGGGCCGCCGGGACGGGAGACGCCGCTAACCTGCTGAAACCCGCTCTGGCTCGAGGCACGCTTCGAACCGTGGCCGCGACCACCTGGGCCGAATACAAGAAGCATATCGAGAAGGACCCCGCCCTGACTCGCCGCTTCCAAGTGGTGCAAGTGGAAGAGCCGAATGAGCAAAAGGCCATCCTCATGATGCGAGGCATGGCCAGTACGCTCGAGCAGCATCATCGCGTGCAAATCCTCGACGAGGCACTCGAGGCGTCGGTCCGATTATCGCACCGTTACATTCCCGCCCGGCAACTGCCGGACAAATCGGTCAGTCTGCTCGATACGGTCTGTGCTCGAGTCGCCATTAGTCAGCATGCCGTTCCAGCGGAAGTGGATGACTGCCGCCGGACGATTGAGGCCCTGGAGACGGAGCAGGAGATCATCGGCCGGGAAAAGGCCGTCGGAGTGGCGACCGAGGCTCGCGAGACCGCTG
>JBJHCD010000039.1:0-14919 GCA_050485845.1 Pirellulaceae bacterium
TTCCATCACCCACCGCCCCGCGCATCACGCCCATCCCCGCACGTCACTAGCCCGAGGCGCGAGCCGTCGGGATAGCCCGAGGGTACACGCCCCACCACGCAATCTCCGCACGCCCGCCGCGCCAGCCAGGGTGCGCTGGGTACACGCTCTCCACCGGAAAACTAACGCCATTTCTTTCATCCTTCCGCGTGAGGAGGAGCCATTGGTGTCCGCTCTTCGAGCGGACCATCCCATGCTCGTCTCCTCGCGCGGAAGTTTTTTTGGGGGGGTGAGGGAACGGTTTGGGCGGAGGATGGATCGGCGCCGAAGACTTCAACCCTGAAGGGGTTGCCCACCAAAGCCCAGGGTCGCGCAGCGCACCCTGGGTTCGGTCCCGAAAAACATTTCCCAACCCTGAAGGGGTTGCCCAGCGAGCGACAATGGACCAATGTTCCGAACCAGTGCCGCGCTGGATGAAGTGAACCAAATTCAAATCGCTCGAAGTCCCCCCAATAGAGTCGCCGTGAGTTGCTCGTAACCGGCGCGGGACCGGGCTCGAATGGGGAGAGGCAATGGGGCTCGGGGCAACCCCTACAGGGTTGAGGGAATTATGGCGCGCGATTCCCAGGGTGCGCTGCGCGACCCTGGGCTTTGATGGGCTTCCCCTACAGGGAAGACGCGTGAGAAACCAGAGTAGAGAGATTGAGGATATTGCATGGTGGGGCGTGTACCCAAGGCACCCTGGCTAGCGCGGCGGGCTACGGACGTGCGGGGTTGGGCGTGATGCGCGGGGCCGTGGAGGCGGAACGTTGGTACGCGGGGCGGTGGGGGGTGGGGCGTGTACCCAGGACAATCCCTACGGCTCGCGCCTCGGGCTAGTTTGGATAGAGCATTTCAGGACCGATTCGACTTCCAAAGAAACCCTTCGGTTCTTCTTCATGCCGATTCACGCATCCCCTGCCGCAGAGCGTATCGGCGGGCTGCCGTAATTCCGGATATCGCCTGGACGATCCACAGGCCGAACGTCAGGGCGATCCATCCATGGGCTGGCCTGGGTTCAACGCTCCAGGCCGGTTCGATGAACACTAACAGCACGGCCGCCATCGCCAACAAATACCAAAACACCATGTGAATAACCGAATGCTCCCAAGCATTGAAAAGTTCACTCGGGGGGCGGATCCGCCAGGCCAAAGCTAACAGGCCGTAGGCGGCCGCCGCGATCAGCCAGGCCGGTGTCAAAAGGTTGATGCGGAACTCTCCTCCCACATCCTTCTGCCACCACTGTTCAAACCAAGGAGCCGGCGCGCCGATCCTGGTTTCGGTCAGCTCGCAGGAAAGGTAAGTCGCGACGCTTCGCCCCCTTCCCACAAAGCCTCATACGGATCGCGCGGTCCTCGCTCGCTCAGCGGCACGATCGCCATGCCGGCTCGACTCCCCGGCCTCAATACCCCCAACTCGTCCCCCCAACCCAAGGCTCCTGCACCCGCCTGCGTCCCCAGGCGCAGAATGGTGGCTCCATCGATCTCAGGGAAGTGGCGAGCTACATGGCGAAGCTCTTCCCACAGCGAAAGGTCTGGATTGGATGCTCGGGAATCGGTCCCCAAGGCAACGGGTACGCCGCTCGCAAGCAGCTCAACCAATGGATAGCGAGAATGTCCGAAGTAATCATGAGTTCGTGGACAATAGACGACGGTCATCCTTCCCGCTTGATCGGCAATCCATGACATCTCCTCCTCCTCCAAATAATTGCCATGGATGATCAGCGTCCGAGGGCCCGGTCGAAGGGCCTCCAAATAATCGAGCGGGCGACGATTGCCTGGAAACATGGCCGGACGCCAAACTCCCAGTGATTCCAGTAGCCCGGCGAATGGCCCACCTCCGGTCGCCAGTAACTCCAGTTCCTCCGGCGATTCCGCCAAATGCATCGCCAGTGGAACCTGGTGGTCCGCGGCAAGCTGGACCAGGCCACTCAGAAGATCGGCGTGAACCGTGTAAGGAGCATGAGGACTGAGGGCGGCCTGGACATGATCCGGCAATCGGTTACTGAGTGTCGCCGACTCCTCCAGGTGGACTCGGGCGGCCTGCAAACCCTCCTGGGCTCGCTCGGGCGAAAGCCCAATCAGCTCCAGAAAAAGAGTCACGTCCATTTCCGGAGCGGCTCGGTTCAATACATCCCAGCTCCAGGGTAGCGTGGCGATATCGCCGATCGCGGCCGTGCCATGCCGAGCCGCCTCCCGCCAACCAGCCAGCCAGGCCGCTTCCCGCCGCAATAGCAGGTTCTCGGAATCGTCGCTCTGGCCGCGGCGGTGCGCCACAACTTGGCCGATCCACTGGGGAAATGACATTCCGGGCTCCCCGATCGGACCCGTCAAGTCGCTGAATTCCAAGTGGGAGTGACAGTTGACAAATCCCGGCAGAAGGGCCACGTTCCCCAAATCGACGGTCCGGACGGAAGGGGGACCAGACGTGACCGAGACCACCTGCCCCGCTCGAATCACCACCACGCCACCTTCGATCGGATCGCCCAAGACAGGAAAGACCCATCGAGCTCGCACCGCATGCTGCTCGTCCGAAGCAGGGGCGGAAGTGAGAGGACTGTCAATCATGAGTCGGGTGTCGCTGCTGGGGTCATGTCAAGTTTCCGACGTCCGATCGCGCGATGCTCCCTGCCGGTCCCAAGCTCGAGTCAGCTCTTCTTCCAACGAGGACCGCATGGGAAGACGGCGGAACCAGAGGAGAATTCCGAGTGCCAATCCGCCGGAGAGCAGGGCAATCGGCCAGTGGTAAAGCAACGATTCGTCACGCACGACGAAGATCCACCGCATCGCCGGAATCTCCTCCAACAACTCGGGAGAGAGCCGCGACGTCATGACTACCAGCGAGTTATGAGCGAAATGATAGACCATGGCGGGATACAGACTTCCCGTCCGCACCGCGAGATACCCGATCAGGATACCCGTGATCGTGGCGGTAAGCTGCTGCTGAACCACTCCATGAATCAATCCGAAAAAGATGGCACTCAGCACAATCGCACCCCAGCGATGCCCCAGATGTCGAAGGCCCGACAGAATGAAGCCACGAAAAGCCAGTTCCTCGCAGATTGCCGGCAGCAGACCGATCAAGAGGATGGCGAAGAACCAGTGCAGTTCGCTCTGGAGCAATCGAGAGAGGGGCTTGAGTTGTTCGAGCGTTTCCGAGTCCATCGGATAGAGTTGTTCCACTCCGATTCCCAACCAGTAGACCACTGGGTTTAGAAAGACCGCCAATAGCAAAGCGGCCGGAAGGGTCCCCCATGGCGGTCGCTGTAGCAGCAACGTCTGACGAGGACTGCGAGTCAAGAGATAGGTGAGTCCCAAGGCGGGAAGGGCGATCAGTCCGATTTGAGTGATCAGCAGGATCACGACCAATTGAGAAACCGTCTCCGGGGTCCCCAGCGGAGCGGCGGCGACAAACTTAATGACCAGCAGCAGTAGTCCGAGAAGAATCGCGGCGGCGACCGTCGGAGTCGGGCCCCGTTTTCGAGCGACATGGCGGAGCCAAGCTTGAACACCCCCCCGTTCACTCTCGCGGAACAAGACGGACTCGCTGGAAAACTGGTCGATCGCCCAGCGAATTGCCAGCAAACAACAGGCTGCCGTCACCAGCGTGACGGGCAGGAAGTAAATGACGGCCTGACCGTACTCCCCTTCCATCACGCCCCGCAGCAGCAACATCAGTCCCGCCAAGGGAATCATGCTGGTGCCGAGCGTCAGTTCGACCGTGGGCAAAGTGGGGAAGAGCATCAGGGGAAGGATGATGAACAGCAGAGGCATCAAGTAATAGTGCCCCTCCTTGGTACTCCGAGCGAACGCGGCAATGGAAAGCGCCAGCGCGCTGAACAGAGCCGACGCGGGAATCAGGGCCATGAGGATCCAGAACAGACTGAGCAACGGCGGCATGCTCAGCTGAATCAACGGTTCGACCTCGGGCGCCGCCGCAAAGTGACGCATGAACAGAAGCGCGGTTGCCCCCATCGAGAACATGTTCAGCAAGGAGGTCGCAATACTGAAACTCATCACCGTCAGCAGTTTCCCCCAGACAATCTCACTCCGCTCGGCCGGACTGCTAAGCAGCGTCTCCAGAGTTCCCCGTTCCTTTTCACCGGCACAGAGATCCACGGCCGGATAGAAGGCACCGGTCAAGGCCCAAACCAGCACGACAAAGGGCATCAGCTTCGACCACAAGGCCGCTCGGCGACCGGGTTCCCGAGAGACATCGACTTGCTCGAATCGAAACGGCTGAATCGCCTCGAGCGGAATTCCACGTTCTTGCAAGGTGTCGCGGACGATCTTCTCCCGCCATCGCTGGAGGACGCGTTCCACTCGCTCCAAGGCCATCCGGGACTTGTCACTGGTCGTATTGAGAATCAGGTAAGGAGCAGGAATGGAGGGGAGCGATCGAGGTGCCTCTCCGGTGTCATGCACCGGCCCATCGACCGGGGCTTCCACCGGCCTCTCTACTGGGCCCACTACTGGGCCCTCCCCCGGCCGTTCGGAAGTCTGAAGTGCCTGCTGGAAGGCGAGGATTTGTTCGGCGAAGTCGGGGGCGAACAGCACCGCGGCGTCGAATTGTCCCGATTGAACGGAACGCCGAGCGGCAGCGAGCGACTGCTTCCTGTCATTCGGCGCCTCGAGTTCCTGAAGTGAAAGGACCAGAAGGCGGCTTTCTCGCGGCGAGAGCAGCTGGGGATGGAAGGCGGTCCCTTCCAATAGAGGCGGGAGTCGAACGGAGGCCGGACTTCCAATCAGTTGGACATAGGTCGGGTGCTCCCGCATGAATTGGGACACCTGCATCACGACAATTGCCATGAGGGGGTAAAGCAGTAGCGGGAGAACCAGGACGGTGAACAACGTCCGCCGGTCGCGAAGTTGATCACGGAATTCCCGCAGAAATACAAGACGGATTTTGGACCAATTCATGGCATGTCGCGTCTAAGGGGAAAGGGCATCCGAGCTGGAGGGCGACATGGGAAGGCCGGGAGACCTCGACGAGGATTGATCTTGGATCAAGCGAAAGAAAAGTTCCTCGAGGTCCCGTTCCTGATGGTGATCCAACAGTTCCTCCAGTCTCCCCTGACTGAGAATCCGGCCGCGGTGCAGAATGGCGATCCGATCGCACAAACGTTCCGCCTCCCGCATGATGTGAGTGGAGAACACGATGCACTTCCCCTGATCCCTGAGTTCCGCGGCGGTCGCCAGCAGAGTGCGAGCCACCAAAACGTCCAATCCCGCCGTTGCTTCGTCAAATATCAAGATGGGGGGATCATGAATCATGGCTCGAGCGATCGAGACCTTCTGCTTCATTCCCGTGGACATCTTGGCCCCCAGGATATCGCGAATCTCCCACATTTGCAGTCGCTCGAAAATCGCCTCCATCCGCTCTTGCAAAGTCTCTCCCGTAATCCCGAACAGGCCACCAAAGTATTCCACCATTTCCCAGGCGGTCATGCGGTCGTAAACGGCGGTTGTGTTCGAGACGAAACCAAGCTGATGTCGGACCAAGGAGGGCTGCGTCAGGACATCGTAACCATTCACGGTGACATGTCCTCGAGTCGGTCGGAGCAGCGTGCTGAGGATCCTGAGGATGGTCGTCTTCCCCGCTCCATTCGGCCCAAGCAACCCAAAAATTTCCCCCGGACTTGCCTGAAACGTGACCTCCTCCAACGCCGTGAACTGTCCCCGCAACACATCGTCGTAACACTTTGTCAGCCGATCAACTCGGATCATGGTTCAAAATGCTCTCTCGGGATGACGAACCGAAAGAACCAAAACAACCATTGGTCCTCGCGGGCACGAACGGCGATGGGAACGGATGCGGAAATCAAGGTGCGAGAAAGGGAGCGAATCGGAAGCGAACCGGCACCGACTCGTTCGCGGCGACGCCGGAAACGAATAAGCGAAGGCTAAGTACAAGGATCACTAAAGAATACGATTGACCAGTCCATCGTTCAATCCGGCTCCCACCCGCCAAGCCGGCAGAAAGCCCCGAAATCGTGGCCAGGTATCGATTCCAGGAGAGAAGGTGTGGCGAGCGAATTGGAAGTCAGGACGGGAAACCCTTACAATACGGGGAGTTGCCCAAGGGTGACTCGATATGCCGATCGGCGAGCCGCTGTCGCGAACGTTCCAAATAGATGACTCGGAACTTCGCGAGGCTCTCCGGTTCACCTCCCCCCCACCTCAAGCTCCCTCCAGGAGGACGAACGATGCGACGCGAAATACTGCCGGCCGGTAACCGAATCGACCGCCGTAGACTCATTCAGACCGGCGCCACCACGGGGGCCCTCTTCGGAATGGGACTGGGAGACCTCGGATTCCTCCGGAAGCTGCGCCCGATTTCCGCCGAGGAAAGTCAGCTCGATCCCGGCCACGTCCAGCTTGACTCCAGCATTGCCCCGGTGGTCCGACTTTTGGAAGAGACGCCGCGAGAACGCCTTTTGGAAGTCGTGGCGGACCGGATTCGAGGAGGGCTCAGTTACCGCGACTTACTCGCGGGTCTGCTGCTGGCCGGAGTGAAAAACGTGGAACCACGCCCCTCCGTGGGTCACAAATTTCACGCCGTCCTCGTCGTCAATTCGGCTCATTTGGCCAGTGTCTCGTCTCCTCCGGAGCATCGTTGGCTCCCCATTTTCTGGGCGCTCGACTACTACAAGAGTTCTGAAGCGGCCGATGTTCGGGAGCGAGGAGACTGGACGATGCCAGCCGCGGACAAGTCCCGCCTCCCTCGCCCCTCCCAGGCGGCGGCAGCATTCACCTCGGCAATGGACAACTGGGACGAGGAAGCAGCCGACGCGGCCGTGGTCGGCTTGGCCCGCAGCGCTGGGCTGAACAAGACCTACGAGCACTTCTTCCGGTACGGGGCCCGCGATTTCCGCTCCATCGGCCACAAGGCGATTTTCGTGGCAAACAGCTACCGCACGCTCAACTGCATCGGACATCAGCATGCCGAGCCCGTGTTGCGGTCGTTGGCCTACGCCCTGCTCATGCATGAAGGAAGCAATCCGGCGGAGCGCGATGCCGAAGCCGACCGCCCTTATCGCAGAAACCAGGAGCTGGCCGGAAAAATCCGCCCCGAATGGCTGGACGGTGAGATCGATTCCGACTCCACGGAATCCCTGTTGGAAACGCTCCGTACCGGCTCGAACGATGATGCGTGCGACCAGGTTGTTGAGCTACTGAACCGGGGAACCTCACCCCAATCAATCTGGGATGCACTGTTCGTGGGGGCCGGTGAACTGTTGATGCGGCAACCGGCGATCGTCGCCTTGCATGCAGTCACCACGACCAACGCCCTGGCCTTCGCCTATCAGGCGAGCAGCGATGATGAGACCAGGCGGCTGATGCTGCTGCAAAACGCGGCCTTTCTTCCCATGTTCCGCGAAGGAATGAAAAACCGAGGGGACGTGAAGGAATTGACCATTCGTGACCTGGCCGCCGATCAGGATGCCGAGGGAGATATCGAGTCGATCTTCGCGCAGTTGGGAGAGGACTCGATGTCCGCCGCCCGGAAGGCGAGGAATTTCCTGCAAGCTCATGATGCCACGGCAGCCAAGGATTTGATCGATGCCGCTCGCGTGCTGGTCTTCCTGAAGGGAACCAACGCACACGACTATAAGTTCAGCTCCGCCATCCTCGAGGACTACTACCACGTATCGCCCGAGTGGCGAGCGGAGTACCTGGCCTCCAACATCTTCCAGCTGCGCAGTTCCCAGGCCTCCGACAATCGGCTGGTACAGCGGACCCGCGAAGCACTGACCACTTGAGCCGGGGCAATTTGAGCCGGGACAATTTACGACTTGCTGCGCCGTACCTTGTAGTTGCCGCGGCGATCATCGTAGTCCAGGGAAATCAGCCCTCGATCCTGCAAGTCTTCCAGCAGTTCCGAGAAGCTGCCGTAGCCGTAATAGCTCTCGCTGAAGCCCGGGTAAACTCGGCGAATTGCCTGCTTCAGCATCGAGCCCCAAAGAGGATCGTAGTCCTGTTCGAGCGAATCGAGCACTTCCAGAACTCGCTCGCTCGACTCCTGCTTGCGATCCTTTTTGGCGGCCGGCTTCTTCTCGGGAACCGGCTTGGCAGCGCGGATCAAATCGTCGTAATAGATGAACTCGTCGCAATTGGCAATCAACAGGTCCGAGGTGGAACTTTTCACGCCGCAGCCGATGACCCGCTTGTTGTTCTCCTTGAGTTTCGAGACCAAGGGTGAGAAATCACTGTCCCCCGTCAACAAGGCGAACATGTCGATGTGCTGTTTGGAATAGCAGAGATCCAGGGCGTCCACGACCATCCGAATGTCGGCGCTGTTCTTGCCGCTCATCTTCGACTGCGGGATGTCGATCAACTCGATTCCATGGCTGTGGAATTCACGCACGGCGTCGTGATAGTTCCCCCAGTCACAGTAGGCCCGCTTGAAGACGATCCTTCCCTTTTCCAATAGCCGCTTCATCACTCGCTGGATATTGAACGGACCAGCCGACCGCATGTCCCGAACGCCAATCGCCAGATTCTCGAAGTCGATAAACATGGCAATCAGCGGTTCGGAGGAGGTGGGCCCCTTCACCGCGGGATCAACGTCATGGAGCATCCTACCGCCTCCGAGATGAGAATAATGGGAAACGAGTGACAGGGATCTGCGCGGGCAAGACCAGTCAGCGGGCGCCGCGCCGCCGAACGGTGTTGCCGTAGAAATGCCCGAAACGATTGGGGCGTTCATGGATCGGCATGGCCCGAATCTCGCGCCGAGACATATTCGGCTCGGGAGCGTCCCCCACGGGTCCCCGTGGGCCGCTGGGAATCACGAACACCAAGAGCAACAACAACCAAAGCGCCAATCTGGCCATCAAGAACTTTCTCCCTCTCTACTTCAATTCTTCAAAAACTCTTCAAACCGTAACTCGGGAAGCCCAAGGCCCCCGAGAAACCCAAGAAACCCAAGAAACCCAAAAAACCCAAGCCCAGGAAAAACAGTCCGCTTACAAGCTAAAGGTCGGTTGCGACCTACCACCGCCATCAGATTCTGGCAGCGCGGCCGGATTTCGCAAGTGGTATCGGCTGAAGGAGGCGAATCGGATTGAATCCCAAGGCAGGGTAACGATTCCGCGTAGCGGTTGCGGGCAGAGTGACAGGTGGGATGGTGGCGCCAGGAAGGGCAAGGTACTCCCCTCGGACAGAAGAGGGGGAAGCCGCCTTGGCCGCCAAGAATTTTGGTGCTCACCGCGAGTAGGAGAATCCCCACGAGGTTCGCGGCCCATGGTAACGGCGCGGGTGACCGTAATAGACCGGGGGACCGTAATAATATTCCTCGACAATGATCGGCGGCGGTGGAGCGTAATAAGGGGGGGCCGCGGCCACTCGTTGAGGCGCCGGAGGCGATTGCTGCAACTGCTGCACCACCCCCGGAGAGACTCCGGCTTGCCGAAGCTGAATCAGGTCCTGGGATGTCAGAGGGCGAGCGGCCCCGTGAGCCTGAATGTGCGTGATGATCAGGGAGTCCTCCACGCCCGCTTGAGTCATGGCCACGACGTCACCAATCGATACGGCCCCAGGTCGCACGGGCTGGCCGAGTTGCGATTGGATTTCCGCTCGATTCCGAGCTTCTATTTCGTCCAACCCACCTCCGATGGCGGCACCACTGATGGCCCCCACTCCCGCTCCGATCGCCGTACCCGCCAAAGGACTCCCGACCGCGTCCCCAATCAGGGCTCCCGTTCCTGCCCCGAGTACACCGCCAACCAGGGCACCTCGGTCGGCATGATACGGCGACGCACAACCGACCAAAAGCAGAGCCAAGAGCAGAGCCTGGGTTCGGGCAATGCCCGCGGGAACAAGGCGAGCTGGAACAAGAAGTCTGTCACGAAAGCGGCGACCCAAGGACAACCGCGCGGAGTTGGCGGAAGTTTCGGAGGTTGCGGAAGTCGAGTTCAGCCGATGGGACATGGGGGGACGAGCCTGCCAATGGTTACCGAGAATGAACGACCCGAGCCGTCAAGTGAGGCGATGCCGGAGGAACCGAGTTGCACAACGCTTCACAGATCAAGCGGAGGCATGATCCTCGAAATCGGCGAGTGACGTCAAGCTCGATTGGCAAACACAACACCTCTGAGGGGAAATCACCCCACAACAAAGAGCCTGCCGGTGGGAGGGTGTGCAAACCGAGTCGCCCGATTCTGGCTCAATTTTGGTTTTCGGAAGCAACGACATGGCGGACGGGGCGATAACGAACCAACAGGTGGGGCAACGTCTCGCCTCCGGTTGTCCGCCGCATTCCCCTTACGTGGAGACTCCGTCATGGTCTTGAAGCAGGCGTCGCGATTTCTCTCGATCCAGACCCCATTGGGAGAGGACGCATTGCTGCTGACCGAGTTCTCGGGCCACGAGGAACTATCTCGGCTGTTCCAATTCGATCTCGGCTTGATTTCCGACCGCAATGATTTGTCACCTCAGGCGATCGTCGGCAAGGGAGTGACTTTCGGGGTCAAGTTGCAGGATGACTCGGAACGCCATTTTCACGGGATCGTGAATCGATTCTCCGCCGGCGACGAGGAGGAAGGGCGTCGCAATTACCGGCTGTCCATTGTTCCATGGCTCTGGTTTCTCACTCAGACATCCGACTGCCGAATCTTTCAGAACAAGACGGTCGTCGAAATCATCGAACAGATTTTTCAGGATCTGGGGTACACCGACTTCGAGACGGATCAGATCCAAGGGGATCACAAGGAGTGGGAGTATTGCGTGCAGTACCGCGAGACCGACTTTCACTTCGTCTCGCGACTGATGGAATTGGAGGGGATCTTTTATTACTTCCGGCATGAACAGGGACGCCATGTGCTGGTGATGGGGGACCAGGCGGGGGCCTATCATGACTGTCTCGAGAACAAAGTCGATTTTCCCTCCAGCTATTCGAAAATCGCCCTCACGGACCACCTCACGTCCTGGGAACATCAGTTCGAATTTCGCCCCGGCAAATGGGCTCAGACGGACTACAACTTCACGACCCCCAGCACCGACTTGATGTCCAAGGCCGCGACGGTGGTCGATCTGCCGGGCAACAACAAGTTCGAAGTCTACGACTATCCCGGCGCTTTCCGCACGACATCCGAGGGAGATACGGAAACGCGGATTCGAATGGAGGAGGAAGAGGTCGGTTTTGACACGGTGCGGGCGAGCAGCCTTTGCAAATCATTCACGCCGGGAGGAAAGTTCTCGATCGGCATGCATCGTTCGTCCAGCGAGGAAGGAAAAGGTTATGTCATTACCTCGATCCGGCATCAGGCGACCGAACCGCACGGTTATGAAACAGGGAAACCGGGAGCGATCGACTATGTGAATCACTTCACCTGCATTCCCGATTCCGTGGTCTTTCGCCCCGCCCGCATTACCAAGAAGCCGACCGTGGCCGGCGCCCAGACCGCCCTGGTGGTCGGCCCCAGTGGGGAGGAGATCTTTGTCGACGAGTATGGTCGGATCAAGGTCCAATTCTATTGGGACCGGGAGGGAAAGAAGGACGAGGCGAGTAGCTGTTGGGTCCGAGTCTCCCAGAACTGGGCCGGAGAAAACTGGGGGATCGTCTTCCATCCCCGCATCGGCCAGGAGGTGATTGTCGATTTTCTCGAGGGAGACCCTGATCGCCCGATCGTGGTGGGACGCGTCTATAACGCTCAACAGATGCCGCCATACGAACTACCCGCCAACAAGACGCAGAGCGGCATCAAGAGTCGCAGTAGCCCCGGAGGTTCCTCCGATAACTTCAATGAGATCCGCTTCGAAGATCTCAAGGGGGAGGAGGAAATGTATATCCACGCGGAGAAGGATCAGAATACCGTCGTGGAAAATGACCAGGGAATCTATGTCGGTCGCGATCGAACCGAGGAGATCGAGCGGGATCGCCGCTTGACCGTGGGACGTGACAAATACGAGGTGGTTCAAAACCGCAAGTCGATTCAAGTGCTGGCGTCACATAGTGAATCGATCGGCGCCACCATGGATATCCTTGTCGGCTCGACTCTGACGGAAACCATCGGTTTGAATTACGTATCCACGGT
This sequence comes from Pirellulaceae bacterium, assembly GCA_050485845.1. Taxonomy (GTDB): domain Bacteria; phylum Planctomycetota; class Planctomycetia; order Pirellulales; family Pirellulaceae; genus JBJHCD01. The sequence goes on from JBJHCD010000039.1 coordinate 12,056, forward strand.
CGGAGCGGCCATGACCCTCTCGGTCGGTGGAGCCCTGGCGATCTCCGTCGGTGCGGCGGTCGCTCAGACCATTGGTGGGGCGAAATCGGAAGCGATTGGTGGCTCGAAGTCCGAAACAATCGGCGGGGGCCGATCGGTCAATGTCGGAAGTTCGTCGTCCGAGTCGGTGGGGAAGGATAAATCGACCGAAGTCGCCAAGGATTTGACGGTCACCGTGGGAGGACAGATCAAGGAAACCGCCGGCAAGGAATACATCCTCAACGCCAAGAAGATCCAATTGGTGGCCAAGGACGAGATCAACTTCAAGACCGGCAAGGCCGAAATCGTCATGAAGAAGAACGGGGACATTGTGATCAAGGGAGCCAAGATTTCGGCCAAGGGAAGCGGCGACGTCATCATCAAGGGCAGCAAAATCAAGGAGAACTGACCCCATGGCCAGCACAGCGACACTTCGTGATACGGTTCGTGGCGGTCTCGAAACCACACGGAACGACTTCTGGACCACGGCGATACTCGGCTACCCAATGACCATGGGGCGGATCGTCGCCATGAAACAAGGGAAACCCGTTGTCGATTACCCTGGGAACGAGGCGGGACCTCGGCCGGCGCTGACCACCGTCGAACCACCGGCCGGCGCGAACCTGGAAGACCTTCCATCGGCCGACGTCTTGTTGGCGTTCACCGGACCGGACCAAGAGCAGCCGATCATCGTCGGCTTCCCACGCTCGACGTTCCAATCGATCGACCAATCCGCGACTCCCGCCACATCCCCAGCCGACACGCCTCCCACCTCGCCCCAAGTCACTCCTGCCGACTCGAAAACCAACTTACCCAGCCCCTCTGGATCCAGCGCACCCGTTCACGTGGAAGTGGATGGCAAGCGAGTCACCATTCAGGCCGATCAGGAAATCCGTCTCTGCTGCGGCCGCAGTTCCATCACGATGCGAAAGGATGGAAAGATCGTGATTCAAGGGACCCATTTGGTCAGTCGAGCCGAAGGGGTGAACCGAATCAAAGGTGGGAGCGTCAAGGTCAACTGACCTTGGGTCCAGGCACGACAGGAAGGGAGACAAATTTCGATGTCCGTTACCGTGGGTGTCAATAAACTGACGGTGGTCCATAAAGCCAGCAATGGCATCACCATCGCATTCCCCGATGTCTGCAAGACCCCGAGTCCCGGAGGGCCGATTCCCATTCCCTATCCCAACATCGCCCAATCGTCCGACACGGCCAAGGGGACCAAAAAGGTCAAATGTGATGGGAACCCGGTCTGCGTCAAGGACTCGAATTTTCGCATCAGCGTCGGAGACGAGGGAGGAACCGCCGGGGGCGGAGTTGTCTCCAACAAGATCAAGGGAAAGGCGGAGTTTGTTAATTTTTCGTTCGACGTCATGTTTGAAGGAAAAAACGTCGCTCGGGCACTGGACCTGATGCTGCACAATGACAAGAACACGCCCCCCTTTCCCCTCCTGCAAGGCCCCATCATCCCCATACCCTCCAAGGAGTCCGTCGTCTGCTGGTGCTGTGGCGAGGAATTGAAATAACAAGTGGGTCCGCGACCAGAATAGTCGCACGAAATAGTCGCACGGAATAGTCACGCGAAATAGTCGATCAAGATCGTCCATCAAGATGGTCGAATCTCGCGGACACGGCGGCGGTCGTGAGACAAGCCACTCACGATCAGATGACCCTGGGAGGAAAGTCAAACATGAGCAACACGACCAGCACCGACGGGGCGCCCATTCACTTGGCGGTCACTGGGTTGGGAATGGTCAGCTCCTTGGGCCTGGACGTGGTCACTTCCTGCGCGGCCGCCCGGGCCGGAATCATGCGGATCACCGAGGTGAAAACACTGAACGTCGCGCTGAGCGCCGGGTTTGGCCGAGAGACGCCCGACGGGATGCCGACCTTGTCCGGACACGCCGTACCGGAAGTCGGCCATGGATACACCGGAGTGGCGAAAGTGTTGGCACTAGCCGCGGCCGCACTCCAGGACCTGCTGGGAAAACATCCCCTCTCCGCCGAAGAACTGGAACGGACCGCAATCTGTCTCAACCTCAGCGACCGATTCTTGGAAGAGGAGGCGGCGGAGCACGATGAACTGTACGATGCGATGCACGAGCGGCGACCGTTTTCGGCCTGGCAAGAGGCCGTCAAGCCCCTGCTGGGAAAGCTGCTGCGACGGTCCCGGTTGGAGATTCCTCCCTCACGGCAACTCTTGTTGTTCGGGGGACATGCCGGATGGTGCTCACTGTTGCGTTTGGTATCCGAACAGTTGCAACAGGGCCGTTGGGACCGCTGTCTGGTGGGAGGTGTCGATTCATGCCTCGAGTCCGAATTCCTGTCGATCGCCGATCGATTGGGCGTCCTGAAAACCGATGAGCAACCGGCCGGGTTTCTCCCCGGCGAGGCGGCTGCCTTCTGCCTGCTCGAACGCGACTCGGACATCCCCCCGCCCCGCCGCTCCCAAGTCATCGCTCGGATTACCGGAATCGGGCAAGCCGTGGAGGTGGCGGATCAATTTTCCGAACAACCTCCGCTGGGAAGAGGACGAGAACAAGCCATCCGTCACGCGTTGGCATCCCACCGCCACTCGACATCGGAAACGAAATCAAGTTCGACGGTCGCCCCGAATTCGGGAGCGACCTCGAAAACCGGTGTCGACTGGGCCCTGGTAGACCTGAATGGTCTGGAGCGACGAGCACTCGATTGGGGGCACGCCGCCGTAAGGCTGGCCCCCTTGCTGCCAGAAAACGCACCCCTGTGGATTCCCGCGATCTCATTCGGCGAAATCGGTGCCGCGACCGGGCCGGTCTCGCTCTGCCTTGTCGGACGCGCATACGCTCGAGGATACGCTCCCGGAA
>JBJHCD010000040.1:0-2682 GCA_050485845.1 Pirellulaceae bacterium
TATTCGGCCGCCGCGATTCGCCGGCACTCACCACGCTCGTCGCCGACTCCACTTCCCGCGCGGCCAGTTCGGGAATCGGCACGGGAAAGTGCTCATTGGGAAGCGTTTCTTCTTGCAGAATCTGAATCGCCGCGTCGATGATCTCTTGCCGTTCTTCGGCCAAGTCCTGCTGCTCACTCCGGTCGCTCGACAGATCATAAACTTCCCATGGCCCCGGGTTCTGAGTTCTCAGTCGTTGTCGGACGACCTTGAAATCGCCGATCCGCACGGCCACTTGACCTCCATACTCGGGGAAAACCCAGACCATCGGCTTTCGCGACTCGGGAGCGTCTCCTCCCAGCATCACATTCCACAGGCTCTCGCCCGACAGTTCTTCGGGAGGCTCCAGGCCGACGGCTTCGCACAGGGTGGGAAACCAATCGGCAAAGTATCCCGGCATGTCACTGACCGTTCCCGAGGGAATCTTGCCGGGCAGGCGGACGATCATGGGAACTCGGAGCCCCCCTTCATACACACTCCCCTTGAAGCCTCGGAGATCTCGGGTGCTGTCGAAAAAAGGTGGATCGGCTCCGCCAACATGAAAATCCGAAGCCTCGGCACGTCCTGGGTGAGTTGGACCGTTATCGCTCGTGAATACGACCAGCGTCCGATCAGCAAGCCCCTCGCGTTCGAGCTTCGCGAGGATTCGCCCCACATGCTGATCCAGGTCCGAAATCATGGCGGCGTATCCCGCGCGGGGTCGTGGATGGGGCAGGTAGTTATTCTCCCCACGATAGACGCCGGAATCCCATTCCTCCGGAAACCGCTCGACCGATTCCCGTGGCGGATGAATGGCGACATGCGGTTCAATGAAAGGCAGATAGAGAAAAAACGGACGTTCTCGATTCTGGGCGATGAACTGCTCGGCCTCCTCCATCATCCGAGCCGGCGCGTAGGTCTCGCCGATCCAATCTTCCATCCGCACCGGCCCCTCCGGTTGCCGCTGGTGCCCCGGAATGGGCCGTGAGTTGATCTCGATTCGCTGTTCATTTCGCCACAAATGGGGTGGATAGTAGCTGTGCGCCACCGCCTGGCAGTTGTAGCCGAAGAACAAGTCGAAACCATGACGGTTCGGATCTCCGGTGCTTCCCACGGGGCCCAAGCCCCATTTCCCCATGGCGCCGGTCGCATAGCCGGCCTCGCGAAACCGAGTTGCCAGCGTGATGGCGTCTTCGGATAACGGATGCTGGCCTTCGGTATATTCTGGAAAAGTGGCTCGCGCCTGCCGGTTTCCTCGAATCTCGGCCTTCCCCAGATGTTTCCCGGTCATCAGGACACATCGAGCCGGCGCGCAGACCGGCGCGCCGCTGTAATGCTGAGTGAAGCGCATTCCTTCCGATGCGAGTCGATCGAGGTGGGGCGTCGGAATCTTGGTCTGCCCATAACTTCCCAGCTCGCCCCACCCCAAATCATCCGCCAGAATAAAGACCACGTTCAAAGCCTGCTGGTCGGACTCATCTCCCCGAAGCACGACTGCTTCTGCCGCGAACAACAGAGTCAGCAAGAAAGCAAAAGCCCACCTTCCCCGCCGATAAAATCCGCCTTGCCGCTTGCTGGCTACTCGCTGCTGTGGCATTCGAGTCTTCTCCTTCCTATAATTCTGCCGTAATTCTCGAACTATCGCCGTCTGTTATAACACAACGATTCCGCGAAGCGACGTTGCTGAAGAGACATCATCGATCTCAAGCGATCGCGCGGTTCGCTCCAACCGACTCGAACAAGGATCTCTCCGATGATCAATCGTCGTACATTTCTCGAATCGCTCGGAGCGTTGGGGATGGGAGCCACCTGCCTTCCCTCGGCATGGGGAGAGCCTGATCCGTCCGCGGAATCCACGCCGCGTAGAAAACTGGCCGTCATCACGACTGAATGGCGTTACCATTCTCATGCCTGGCATATGGCCGAGCGATTTCTAGTGGGATATCCTCGCAACGGCCGCTGGTATCACCCTCCGATCGATGTCGTCTCCGCCTATGTCGATCAACAACCCGATAATGACCTTAGTCACACTCTTCCATCTTCCCCCTGTCCCGAACGTCTATTATTCCGCACCACTCATGGCAGCCGCGGAATCGACGTTCCTCACCGGGAAAGCTCCCTATCCTGTCGAGCGAACCCTGCTCACAACCGGCTTGGTCGAAGCCGGTGTCCGATCGCTCGGCAGCGGTCAAGCTCGACTTGCAACCCCACATCTTGCCATCCAATACCAGGTTCCGCGAGAATCGACCTTCCTGCGGTCATGATCCACTCGAGCGGGTTCATTCCGATGTCAACTTAAGTTTTGCTTTCAACTCCACCCATTTTTCTCGTCTCTTCCGGTGGTACCTCACGATGTCGGCATTCGCACTCGACCACACGTACCGCTATCCCTTTGCCTCCGAGCTGAACCGGGACCAATCCTCGCTGCGATTGGCCACCACGGAATCGAGCGGCGATGGGCCTTCCTACTTTTTCGAAGGGCATCTGATTCAGCCGAAGCGGACTGCCGACCTCCTCCGCAGCCTCATGCAAATCGTGCAGGCCCGCTTTCATCTGCCACCCGCCCTGCTGGGAAGGCAGATTGCCTTGTACGACCCGGTGGTCACCAGCAGTGAGGAACGGCTGCGATTCGAAGGGTTTTCCGGTTGCGGCGGGGTCTATGTT
>JBJHCD010000040.1:2692-14629 GCA_050485845.1 Pirellulaceae bacterium
GTCTATGTTCGAGTCGACCTACTGCCACCCGCCGTGCGGGGTGAAACGGTAGGACGGGGAACGACGAACGTCGACTTCAACCCTGCGATGCTTTCCGCCCTGGCCCGCGTTCGTCCCTCGGATCAGGTTGCATTGTCCATCGGGGCTGACCGAGTTGCACTCGAATCCAACCGAGACTCAGTCGTTGAAAAGAAGGTCCACCTCCCGCTCCGCTGGCTAAAGGGTTTTTTGGAAGTTCAAGCGGTCCAGCAGCGAATGCAAGCGGTCCACGAGATTTCCGGCGTGGAAGCCCTGCGATTTCTCCGCTCGCTCCCCCGCATGAACACTGGGCGGCGAGAGAGTTGGATCGTGTCGGCCGGGCGCGGACTCCGAATCAGCCAATGCGAAACTCGGGGAGCAGTACGCGTCGGCGGCCTCCAGAGATTGCGAGTACTGGAGTCCCTGGCACCTATTTCCAACCGACTTCGAATTTTCACGGACGAACCGACCGGCGCGTCGGCCTGGGTCCTGGACTTGGACGACTCGCGTTTTCATCTGGTGATCAGCCCGGAAGTCTGGCGCGGCTTTTCCGGGGAAGGTCAGATGCTGGAATCGCTCGGCAAGAGACGCCGTGATGACAACTTGTCGCGTGTCCATGCCGCCCTCCGCTGGGACGCCCACATCGACATCGAGGAAGTTGCGACGCGAATCGGCACCCCTTCTGAACAGATTCGAACCTGTCTGGCGACGCTCGGTTCACGCGGACTCGTCGGTTTCGACCTTATCGACTCGGCCTATTTCCACCGTGAACTCCCCTTCGACCTTTCTCGAGTTGAACAGCTGCAAACCCGACTGCTGCAAGCCCGCAAGCTGATTGACAACGATCAGGTTCGCGTCGGAACTCGGACCTCGGATCAAGTGGAAGTGATGGTTGGTGGTAGTGGAGTCCAGCACCGAGTTCGCTGGAACGGCAATGAGGCACGATGTACCTGTCCCTGGTTCGCCCAGCATGGCATGACACGCGGGCCCTGCAAACATATTCTGGCTTCCAAGATGGTCCTTGAGGAATTGACCGATGACGGCCCAGGCAACTGAAGCACAACTGCAGTCCATCCTCGAGCGGGGAGATGTCGAAGAATGCCTGGAGTTTTTCCAGGGGATGGCCGAGAAGCGACGCCGAACTTTCGCTCCGGCATGCCTGAAATGGCTCCGGGAAATAGGGCGGAACGAGACGGTCGAAACGTCGCTCGGCCCGCGCACGCCCCCCGAGCTGATTCACGCGGCCCGTGCCGCCCTGTTTTCCACGGCCACGCTGTCCGAGCTAGTGCGACTTCCGAATCATTCGACACCCGACGACCCGACCATCTACCGAATTCTCATCGATCGCCGCCCCTCTTGGACAGCGGACTGGGCCCATCGCATGTTGGATTCGGAAGTTTACTGGTGGCACTGGAAGCTCGTTCGAGATTTGGTCCGAGCGGGTCGGATTCCGCAGCCTCAACATCCCAACTACTTCCTGGGAATGATCAGTGGCATGGCCGAATCACGCCATCAACGTGACGAGAATGCCACCATGGATCAGTACTTGCTGAGCGATCCAGGACTACTGGAGGATGAGTTCTGGAGGCTGTTTGAATTCGACGGCAATGGCGTCAATAGTCTCGCCAATTGGGATCGGTGGAACAGCCAAATCTCTTGGTTGGACGCGATTCTCAGGCTCATGAATCAAGGGCGACTTTCCCGCGACCGTCTGCTCGATTGCTCGCTGGATGCCTTGGAACGCGATTTCAATCATTACCGAGCGAGGTGGTTCGCCCAACTCCATGATGCTCTTGAGCCGACGGAGGCCGAGCGAGAACAATTTGCCCCACGTTACATGAGGCTGCTGGGAGCATCCGCCCCGAATATCGTCACCTGGTCATTGGCCCAGGTGGAAGGCTTGGCCAAAAAGAAAGTCTACGCATCGGCGGACTTGCTATCGGGCCTGGTTCCCGCCCTCCAGGCACGAACAAAAGGGACCGTGAAAAAGAGTTTGAAATTACTCGCCACCATCGCCAAGGATGCCCCGGACCAACGATCGGCCATCTGCCTGACCGCCACGGCCGCTCTGGTGCACGAAGCCGCCGATGTCCAACAAGCCGTCTTGGACCTGATCGAGAAATTTGGTTCGCATCAGGACGACGAATTGCTCGTCCGCTTGAGGGAATACAGCGACTATCTGGCCCCCTCCTCACGACTCCGACTGGAGTCTTGGCAGCCGAGCCAGGTGGAAACCACGTCCGATGACTCAGCCGCCTCGCCCCTTCTCGCCGGGCTGGAACAACTTGATGCGGACTGGCAACGCAAGTTGGGAATCGATACCCTGCAGGCGGCACTACGCGAGGAACGACTCGAAATCCCCGCCGCCACCCACCATGGCGCCGACATTCCTCGACTCGGGGCAGTCGAACCCCTTCAGCCGATCACCACCTTGGACGACCTAATCGACGTTTGTGCGCGCGTCGTCGAGGATGATTCACTGGTGGACGAAGCCGAGCGAGCCCTGGATGGAATCTCGCGATGGTGTGCGGCAAAACCGGATGACTTCGCGGTCCGCACGGGACCGCTCCTCAAGCGAGTCACCACGCGACTGGAAAAACACTGTGCCCCTTTCGGCGGCCTCGGACCGTTGGATGACCTTTGTGGAGTCATTTATGCCTGGATCTCAGGTCAGGCTCTCCAGGGTAAACGGAAGGGGTCAACTTACCAGTTTACCTTTGCGGGAACAGATCACAATTTCGTGGCGACGTTTTGCCAAAGCGTGGGTGGCTTTCTATCGCGCCGCGCGCTGGCGATCGCGAAGCGCGTCGCGGTAGGAGAAGCCCGGCCACTACTCAGTGCCCCCACGCATGCCGGAGGCTGGATTGCCGCGGATGAATTGGTCACCCGTATCCTCGCCTGGGACCCAAGTCACGGGGAACCCGACCCTACCGATGTCTGCCTGGCACTTCTTCGTCTGGCTCCAGACGATCGAGCCGAAGCGATTCGGCGGCTAAGCAAAGGGCCAAGCGCGGCGAACGGGGAATGGGTGGAGGCCATTCGTTACAGTCTGGGAGCGGACGACGTCTCCATGGGCACGACAGCCCCCTACTGGATCGCCGCCGCTCGGGCTCGCGATCCTTGGTCCAGCGACTCGCGCGTCATGGAACAGTTTCCCGGATTGGGACCGGACGCGGGTGAAGCGGCAACGTATGAGTTCTACGTGAGAAAGCAGCGACATCACGTCGACGTCTTCACCCTCCAGGTGGTGTCGCAGCCTCCGGTCCCGGAGAAGATCGATCCCCTGTGGGTCACGGTCACTCTGCACGACCATCTCCAACCCCCATCGAACAAGAACCGCCATCGGTTGCGAGAAATCGCCAGCCGATCGGTCGGAGCCAAACGCTGGACCGCGACGGTCTGGCCCCTGGCTCGTGAGTCGTACTTCGCCGTGTCGGCGCTCGAACTTGCCGACAACATTGACTGGTGGGAAGCCCGTTGGGAGAACAAGTCTCTCCTGGAACCTCTGCTCGATCCGGGTACTCCCCTTAAGCCAATGGCCTGCTTGCTCCTGGGGATGGGCCTGGCGGCCAAGGAACCTGGTGAATCGGGACTCGCCACCGACGTCTGCATTCGGGCGATATCCGAAGGTCGCCTCGTGCCGGACAACTTGGGCGACACCCTGCGTGAAGTTCTGCCCAGCGGCCTGATCAAGGCGGGACGCTGGGCAAAAACGCTCTCGGCCGTCGCCCAGACGTCTCACCTCCACGCCACGGTCGTCCAACAATCGATTCAGCGGGCCCTTCAGGGAGACCCCGCCTCCATGCCTCGAGATTTTGCCCAGTTACTGGATCTACTCCGAGAACTATCGCTCGATCTCGGGCAATCGATTGTCGACACCGGATGTCGAGACTTCCTGGCCAAAGTCAAGCCGACCGGAAAAGCAGGCAAAGCCGCTCGGGCCTTGCTGGCCCTCCCCCCGTCCGATTTCGCCACTGTCGGCCGCCCCGTCCTGTTGGAAGCCCTGACCCGGCGAATCGAGTCCGCCCGGCAATTGATGGGAAACCGTTAAGTTCTACGGCGATTCCGGCGATTCCGGCTGCAGGGCAAACCAAGACTGGTTCAGATAACTGCAGACACAACCCGCCGAGGCATCGGGGACCAACACCAAGCCTCCCGCCGGTATCGCATTGATCCAACACCCAGGCCGAACGCCCCCGAAATTCTCCGTTTTCTCCCCCACCGTCAGATCAAAATAGCCCAATGTCGCCGAGCGAAAGACCATCATGTTTCGTGAGCCCGCAAGAATGCCGCAACCGTAGGAACGACTGAAATTGAAAGGACGCGACTCGCCAGTCAGCAAATCCCACGCACCTCCCTGAGCATAAATCGTGCGGTCATTAATGACCGGACGGGAAGCATATTTCTGCTGCCCATCCCAGCGCAGAGTTCCCTCGTGGGCGTCGAACACGGCGATTCGATTACCCAGTTCGGACTCAAGGGCGAAACGAGTTGGTTGATAGCCCATCAGCAAAGCATCATGCTCGGGACTGAGTGCCAGGAGCGTGCCATCAATTTGATCGGTATTCTCCCAGAGCGGGTCTCCACTGGCCAAGTCCAGGGCCAGTAGTTTGCCGGTGGGATGCGAATCCGGCTTCTGGTTCTTCGTCCGATCAAATAGGGCGAGTGGGCGATCGATCAAATAGACGGCCCCGCTACCAACCGCGATCGCATTGTGGCGAATGGAGTCCTGGGCATCATATCGCCATTGCAGTTCGCCCGTTTCCGGATCAAGGACAAACAGCGTGCTTGATTCCGTCAACTGAGAACTCATGTCGCCACCTCGATCCAGATAGCGAAAGGTCACGACATGCTCCGGATTGGCGATTGTTCCAATCAAGTGCCGGCCATCACAAGCCAGATACCCCCAGACCGACTCTGGGCCATCGGAATCGTCGCCGGACGGTGAGGGGAGCAAGAATTTGCCCAGCAGTTCGCCGGTCTCGCGATCGATCCGGAGGCAATAATTGTCCCGTCGAACATAGACACCCGTCTCGGCCACGCAGTAATTGCCATGCGTTCCGGCCACTCCCATCAACTCATCCCCATCGTAGGCCTTGAGGATCCCGGGGAGCGGGTATTTCCACAACAGGCGGCCGTTGTAGGCATCCACGCAGGCCAGTTCGTCGAGTCCCTGGGAGTAGATTCGACCTTCGAAGAACAAAGGCCCCGGTCCTCTCCCGTGTCGCTGAGGCATTTGAACGTCGATGTCGCGATACCAGAGCATTCCAAGAGGTCCCTTCACCAGTTCATCCGTCGAACAGGTGGAATTCCCGGGAGTGCAGTACAGATGCGTCCAATTCCCCGCCCCTTCCAAGTCGCCCCGCTCGAACCGAACCAACTCGCTTTTCGGACCCAATACCGAGACGCCTCCATAGGGACGCAGCAGTCGCTCCGCCTCGCCTTCAGGGATTCCCTGATCGCTGGATAACAGAGCACGTTGAGAAACGATCAAATCAGCAAAATAGTTGGGTAATCCGGAATCCCGCGCATCCTCCACATGAACAAACGTGATACGAGATCCCAGAAGTCCTTCCGAGGCCGCCCGCCGACGAGCGACGGCAATCTGCTCCCGGTCTTCATCAATCGCAATGATCTGCAACTTGCTGTTTCGAGCCAACGCACATGCCAGTTCTCCGTCACCGCAGCCCAGGTCGAGGCAGAAACCCTCTGCGCGGTCGGACGATTGGAGAATCTCCCGAGCGGCCGCGGCAATGTCCGGATCGCTACCGGCGGGCCGTTCCACCTGGGGCGTAACCTTGCGAACTTCTTCCGTCGGTTCGGAGGCGAATCCGTAGATCAACCCTTCATCCGTGCTGACGAGCAACCATCCATTACTAACCGCCAACCCCAGAGCCGTCCCTTCCACTGCATGCGACCAGGTCAACTTCTCTTGTTCGCCATCCACGATCGCAACTTCACCATCACCTCCCAGAATCACTTTGGAGCCAGCGACAATTGCTTCGAGGGCCGTCGGCACTTCCGGGATGTTCCAGAGTGGCTCGAGGCCTGGGACGAGGATGGGGTTTCCCCGCCGGTCCTTCTGTTCGACTTCGATCCACCGATAGCCCGCCACATTTCCTTTCGCGACTTGTACCAAGCCGCCGGGAACGGGGACCAGAGGGTCCAAGCCGACGGTGCTGAGTGCGTCGCCACTGGACAAGTCGAACAGCATGCCGCCGTTAAAGAAGAGACCCTCCGCCGCCACAATGGACGATCCTCCTTTTTGCCCATACTTCTGAAGGTGAAAGTACTTTAATTCCCCTCCAATTCGGTCAAACGCCGCCGGAACCGCTCGCCCCGTCGGAATCAACAGCCAAGCTTCCGTCCCCATCTCGGGTTGTTCGGCATTCTCGGCTTTTCCTTCTCCCTCTCCCTCTCCTTCGCCCTCTCCCGCACCCTCTCCCGCTACTTCCCCTACCGCGTCAGCTGAATCCAAGGCAGCGGCATGATCGATGGCGACCAGATAGCCCTGAGCCGACACACCGCTTTCCGCATTCGCGCCGCCATGCGGCTGAGGCATGTAGATACTGCCCGAGTCGTCATTCTGCCACCGGATCTCCCCGTTTTCGGGATCGAGGGCATAGATAAAGATCCCTTCCGACGGCCAGATGCCGGCGGCAAAGTACAGTGTATCGTCGACCACGACGGGTCCACCTCGAGCGGGCCATCGGGAAATCATCCGTTCATTTCCCAATCGCAACGAGTGATCTGGGCCGCCACGGCGCTTCCACAACAACGTGCCATCTTCACGCGCCAAGGCGCGGAGAAAGCCATCGTCGCTGACCACGAAAATTCGATCGCGCCAGATGGTGGGAGCAAACCGAACGGGCCCTTCCGTGGGGAAAGTCCATCGGATGTCTCCCTTTTCGACGTCCAAGGCGATGACATCTCCCGTCACGCTATCGCCGAAGTAAGCTGTTCCGTCGGCAATGACGGTTTGAGTTGCCCGATCGAAAGTCAAGCGTTGTGAGCGGGGCCAAGCTCGCGCCGGCGGATGAGGGGGTTGATATACCCATTGCAAGTGAAGTTCGCTGTCGACGGTCTCATGACTGAAGCCGCTGCGAGCCGGATCGTTGCGATAGGTCGGCCAGTCGGCTTGCACCGGCAAGGCCAGCAGGATAACGCCCCACAAGGCCAGCGATTCGCATCCCCATCTCCGCCACTTCGGCTGAAAATCCATTACACATTTCCCCACAAGTACGTTCGCCACGTTTGCCCGTCTTTCCACTTGACAATCCGCCACGTCACCCCATCGCGGCCTCCCCTCGCCTCAGGTCGCCGCAGTTTACTGGCGAGACGACAGCCATTTCCAACTCAAAGCTAGACTTTCCGAGTCCCCGGAAATGATCTCCAATCTCACCAATAACCGCAAATATCTAGAAATATCCAGAAATAACCGAAGGGACGGTGAAGGTATTATGCAGGATTCGTGAATCACTTGCAAAACCGGGAAGTCAGGACAATTCTCGCTGCCGTATCTTCCAACGGGCTGACGGTCGGCCGAACCGCCCAGCCGCCGGAAATCCAGAATTCCAGAAATCCAGAATTCCAGAATTCCAGAGGTCCAGAGGTCCAGAGGTCCACGAATGAAGTCAGTCCGTCAAGCTGACTGAACAAACGAGGATCCAGGGTTTGAGCTCGATGTTGGTCGAGCCCTCTCCGGCCCCAAGCGAAGAGGAGCAGGGTATGATGTCCCTTTCCGAGAGTCGAAGAGTCTTGACGTGCTTTGAGGTGCTTTGAGGTGCTTTGAGGTGCTTTGAGGAGGACATACATGCCGATCTGGGTAGACGCCGACGCTTGCCCCGTGGAAATCAAGGAGATTCTGTTCCGGGCCGCGAAACGGACCAAGACGCAAGTGACGCTTGTCGCCAATCAGCCGATGCGCACGCCGCGGTCCGAGTACATTTCGAGTGTCGTCGTCTCGGCCGGAATGAATGTGGCCGATCGTCATATTGTCGAGTTGGTGGAGCCGGGTGATCTGGTGATCACGGCCGATATCCCGCTGGCCGCCGACGTGGTCGGCCAAGGGGGGCAGGCCCTGAATCCACGGGGCGAACTGTACACTTCCGGGAACATCGGCGAGCGGCTTGCCGTCCGCAATCTGCTCGACGAACTGCGTGGAGGAGGCATGGTCACCGGCGGGCCCGCCAACTTTACCAACAAGGACCGCCAAGCCTTCGCCAATCAGCTCGACCGCTGGCTCGCCGCGCATGTCCGGTCTCGACCGTGACCGGCACTTCCCAGCCACGCCATCGATCGAACCACCACGGAATCGAACCGGCGGAAGGCCTTTTCGCTGGTAACGACAGTTAATGCTCGGATTGCCTGGCGGGTAAGCTGACCGTACCCTCCAGTCGCGGGCCGGCGAACCGGCCATAGATCCCCTCACCCCATTGGATCGGCGCGAATCCGGAAACTGCCTGCAATCGTTCCGCCAGCGGGCCTGTCACTATCGTTTCGCTCAGCTTCCTCCCATCCTGGGAGATGGACATCGTCTCCCCACGAAGAGTCAGCTTGAATGTCGTGGGACCGTCCGTCCAGGTGGCGGCGGCTCCCAGATGACCAGGCATTGTCAGCCGATAGACCATTCCATAACTCTGCCACTTGTCGGGAGCCAGAAAGGGAAATTGTTCCGCGTCCCACTCATAAGGACTTTTGGCCGACGTCGCCACGAAGAGGTCGGGTCCCCGAGTTACCAAGCTCGTCACGCGCTGCCCCCAGAGGTTACCCACTGCATGGCCCCGATTTTCTCGATCGTACGGATGAATGATCTGGTCCGAAAGTTCCGGATGGTCAAACATTCGGCGGACAAAAGACCATTTTTCCGCATCGGGCTGATATCGCCACAGTTCCCCCCAAGGCCAGACTCCCACGAATGGCTCACCGCCGTAGATCACGGTGGTTTGTGCCTCCCGAGCACTCGTCGAGACGCCCGGCAGAACGGGAGGCCACCCGGTCAGGTCATTGATCGCCTCGCCGTTATATTCAAAAAGTCGGCCGGTCGGATACTGCCCCATTAACAGCCGATCATGAAACGCCATGGTCGAGTAGAGTTGGTAACTGACGTTAAGGTCTGGCTCGAGCAACATCCGCCAGGCCCCTTCCCGAAGGACATAGAAGCCACCGACGTTGGAACCGGTCACGACTTGCGGGCCGAGTTGTCCCCAGGCGAAGGTCGTTTCTCCGACCACCGGCAATGTCATGACGATGGCCCCGGAGAGATCTACCTCGGGCATCCCAGGTGCCCAACGGCAAGCGTATAGCTTGCTGAAGCCATCCTCGTCATTCTGATACGCGCGGTAGCCCCCCGTGCCTCGGTGGACGTGATAGAAGCAGAGGAAGCCGTTGGCGTAGTAGAACAACTGGTAGCTGCCTTGGGATGGGGGAGAGAGAATCCTCTTCCCTTCGTACTTCACCAGACTGTCGCCGAATTCGAGCAGGCCACTTCCGACTCGCATCGTCTCCTGAGTTCCACCCACCTCCGGCAGATCTCGCCAGGCGTTGGCCCGGTCGTCCCAGGCCTTCAGACCTTCGGTGATGGCATGAACAACTTCATCTCGCCCATGGAGGTATGTGCCGCACCGGTCATTGGGACGGGGCAAGGGCTGCACGACCCAATCGCGACGACCGTCGGTGGGGCGCACAAAGAATTGGAGGGCATGGCGGTCGGCACGATTGCGAGTGTTGTAAACATTTTGAAACCCCGCCCCGATGACCAGCGATCCATCATCGGTGGTCGTTTCAAACAGCGAACCGAAGCTCTGTCCCCGGTCGGCCCCGCGATCCACGACCACCTGGAACGTAATTTCCTCGGCGCTCGCCGGATAAGCCACCAGCAGGGGGAGACAGATGAGGCCGATCCGGATCCATTCGGCAAATGACTGGGGATGATTCATTGTGAATTCAACGAGCCTTTCGTTAACATGGTGCACGAACGAAACTCTTCCATCCTTACCATCCACAACCCACTTCCGAGAGACATCATGGTCGGTTTCGCTTTCCGTTACCAGTTGCCGTACCGATTCTTTCCCACGTTCCTCATCGCGTTTGTGGTCGCACTCTCCTTCAACGGTTCTCTGGGCCCCGCTCTTCTGGCCCAAACGGGGCGCGGACCAACCGTGGAGCCGAATCCGCGGCGACTACAGTCGGAACCACCGGTGATTGAGTCCTCTTGGGATGATCTGCTGGAGGGGGTCGAGTCGGTCGAGGATTGGGACAGTCACCGGCAGGTTTTTCGCCGCCGGTTCCTGGAACTGCTGCGGGACGAACACAAACCAACTCGACCGGAACTCAATCTGCAGATTCATGAAGAGACGGATGTCGACGGTCGTTATCGACGGCTTTATGTCAGTTATCAAGTGGAGGAGGACGAGCGGGCGCATGCTTATCTTGGGATCCCGCATGGACTGAAATCGCCCGCCCCGGCCATTGTGGCCCTTCATGGCACGACGGCCCAGGGAACTCGCCAAACCGCGGGACTGGAAGGCGACCCGACCAAGGCGTACTTGGACCATCTTTGCCGCCGGGGATATGTCGTGATTGCGCCGGAGCATTTCGTTTCGGGCGAGCGGATTCCTTCGGAGGGTCCCTACGAGACGGGCCGATTCCACGAAAAGCATCCAGAATGGACGGCCGCCGGAAAGTTCACCTTCGAACACAGCATCGCCATTGACGTGCTGGAAACCAGACCCGAGGTCGATCGGCACCGAATTGGAACCATGGGACATTCACTCGGCGGTCACGGAGCCTGGCTGTTGGCCGCCTATGATGACCGGATTCAGGCAGCGGTTTGTAATTGCGGCGGTTCGTTCTTTCGGCACAATCCACGAGTGGAAGCGTGGGCTCGCGACCGCTGGTATGTCTACTTCAAGCCGATGCGGGAGTATTTGGAGCGGGGCGAGCTTCCCCCGATCGACGTCCATGAGATCATCGCCCTGATCGCACCTCGAGCCTTTCTCGATGTCTCGGGCTTGAACGACGGCATTCCCCTCACGCAGCGTCAGCGAGTTCTGATGCTGATGAAGGTCGCCGACGTCTATGAACTGATCGGCAAGCCGGAGAACTTCAGCTTCTTCGTCCATGGGCGGGGTCATTCGGTTCCGCATGAATCCCGCGAGTTGATTTACGGGTTCCTGGACGCTCATCTCAAGCCCGCCGAAGCCACCACCGCGCGGCTCGTGATCGATGCGGAACCGGGCCAGTGAAGCGCGCATGACGTTCGACCCGAGAGGAACGCGACCATGCTCGCGATAATGCTCGCAACAACGATCGCGAAAATGCTCGCGTTATTCCCGCTGCCATGAGTCCCAACTATGGGGCCTTTGTCAACAGGTTCAGCGTCAGTCCGACGATCAGCAGCAACGGGCACGTGGCTCCCAGGACCATCCCCAGGATCAGCAGGCAACCGCCGGGGGTTCGAGGTCCATGGCGAAGGAAACGTCCCACTTCCGATTCGTACCCGACCTTGCGGTAAACTCGGCGTTTTTGATTCGTCCACCAGCGAAACGGCCGGAGCAGGGCGGTGATCCCCAACTCTCTCTTGATCCGCTTTTTGGCTCGTGTCACGCCAAGCATCGTCTTGACGGACGGTCGCCGATATCGAAATAGTCGCATCCGCCTCATGAACTCCCTGGTGCTAACGGACTTCTGAACCGGTCTCGTCTTCCGCGTCCTCCGGCATGATATCCCCTTCGGGGGCAATCCCATACCGGGTAAGGGCTGAGAAGTCAGAAACAGTCACCACCAGCCTCCCACGCTGATTCGTTGACATCAAGGCGCATGATGCTATGATGCCTCCATGAGAACGACACTTCGAATCGACGATGACTTACTGCGTGAATTGAGGGAGATCGCTCAACGCGAGAACGAGCCACTCAC
>JBJHCD010000041.1:0-1115 GCA_050485845.1 Pirellulaceae bacterium
ACCAAGGTTTGCTTTACGAAAGCCTCTTCCTTCACAAACACCAATCAACTTCGGGATGTCATGATCGCCCTCGTCTCCCACGCCGTGAACACTTTGGGGAATTCGTGCCGCATCCGCGGCAAGACCTCCTCCCATCGTTGGAATCGCTTGCTGCTCCTGGGCACGCTGGTGACCTTGGTCGGGGTGACCGGATGCCGGCGCGAGTTGCCGGTGGACGTGGCCGCGAGTCCTCAAGTGGTCGACCAATTGCGGGAGTTGTTGGGGGCGGGAGTGGAGCCAGGCGAACGGGAGGCGCCGGTACTGGCCGAGCCGACGGGGTTCGCCGATTTCAAGGGGGTTTTTCGAATCGATGGCCAGGCCCCGACCATGCCTCCGATCGTGGCCACGGGGAGCGAAGTCTCGATCTGCTTCCCTGATGGACAACTTCCTCGCCGGCCGGATGTGGTGGTCGGTCCCAACAACGAGCTGGCCAATGTGTTGGTCTATGTTGACATGGCGCTCCCCATGGAGTGGGAGCATGAGGATTACGTCGCGGAGCGCGAGGCCCTGCTGGCGGCCGAGGACGGATTCGACCAGATCGGCTGCATGTTTACGTCCCGCATCTTCCCGATGCGTTCGACTCAGCGAGTCGAACTGCTCAACAGTGACAACACCGGGCACAACACGAATATCTCGGCCACCGGAAGGGCACGAACATACAACGCGATCATTCCGGCCTTGAGCAAGGCGGAGTATTCCCCGGGGGGTGAATCCCGAGGTCCCTTTTCGGTTACGTGCAATATCCACCCCTGGATGCTGGCCTACATGATCGTGCGTGATAATCCGTACTTCGCGGTCACGGACGAGGAGGGTCGCTTCGAGATCAAGAATCTTCCGGCGGGCATTCCGTTGACGTTCCGCGTCTGGCAGGAACAGGTACAAAACAATTTTGTCGATGTAACGATAAATCAAGGCGCGACCCGTTGGTCGCGCGGCAGGTTTGATCTGACTTTCGAGCCCGACTCGACGGAGGAATGGGAAGTCGTTGTTGATGCTGCCATTTTCCAGTAGAGAAGAACAACTCCCTCTCGGTCTCTCCCGCGACTGCATACGGAAAATACGATGAAGTTCTGGCT